>NZ_MJAT01000005.1 GCF_001742305.1 Desulfuribacillus stibiiarsenatis
ATAGTGATATGTTAAGCGGACAGATACTAATCGGTCGAGGGCTTAACCAAAAGGGTTAACCCAAAAACGCACACAGAGTAAGACAAAAAATGTTTCGATGTCGATAGTAGGTTTTAGCGTGTAGTTGAATGTCTGGTGGCGATAGCGGAGGGGACACACCCGTTCCCATACCGAACACGATCGTTAAGCCCTCCAGCGCCAATGGTACTTAGGACGTAGGTCCTTGGGAGAGTAGGACGTTGCCAGGCATACATGAGAAAAGCACTTATGGTAAGGATAAGACCTTACTATAAGTGCTTTTTTTGCGTATCAAAACTTATGATAATTCTGACAATCTATATATGGATAATCTATATATGTAGCTTTGCATTAGCAAAACACAGTAATAAATTACTGTGTTTTTGCGTCAGTGTAACTAGGTCATTCTTAAAGTAAGACTTATGCTAAGCATTTAGCGAGACTTATGCGCTTGTGTGCTTCGCCAAAGCTTTCTTTTTATACTTATAGCTAAGTGAAATCCAGTATACATTTCACAAGGTTCTTGGAAACTTAAGCGATATTTAATACAAATCACCAATAATATGGTACTATTTATATATGCATATATAAATACTATTGGGAGTGATATAAATGAAGAAAATATCGATAACAGCTTTCCTTATTGTGACTTTGTTGCTTATAATATGTCATCCGATTTATGGACAAGCAAATAAAATTGATATTTCAGGTTCTAGTACGATGTTGCCTTTTATAACTGAAATTGCAGAGTTGCATAAAGAAATACAAGGGATAGACTTTTCTATTTCGGCAGGTGGTAGCGGCACAGGCGTCAAGAATACGATTAGCGGTACATCTCACATCGGAATGGCTTCAAGGGTCATTAAAGCGGAAGAGAAACAACAGCTAGCAGACTTGCTTGTTGGATTAGATACGATAGTATTTGTAGTGAATGAAAGAAATCCGGTGAATGAAATTAATAAACAACAACTCATCCAAATATACAGCGATGGTAAGACATCATGGGAACAATTTGGTGGGGAAAAAACTCCTATATTTTTAGTAAGTAAAGAGATCGGAAGAGCAACTTTAGAGTTATTCGAAGAGTTTACAGGTCTGAAAAGTCCAAAGAGAAAATTAGAAAATCAAATAGAGATTCTCGATACAGCTATAGAAGTAGGTGCGAATATTGAAGTAGCAACGCTTGTTGGGGGCATTCCGAATGCTATTGGATATTTATCATTAGGAACGGCTATCGAATTACAAGAGAAAGGTATGCCTATAAAGATACTTAAGCTTGAGGGTGTAGAAGCTAATGTAGAAAACGTCGTAAACGGAAGTTATCCTATACTAAGGGAATTGAACGTTGTATATCGTGACGCGAACGAACTACAGGTTCGAACCTTACTAGATCTGTTATTAAGCGAACAGGGGCAAGCAATTATTGAAAAGCATTCTTTTATACCAGTGCGATAGGGGGACGGACATATGCGAATTACAATTGGTAGAAAAATAATTATTCCATTTGCTGTCCTAGGAATTTTTATTGTAAGTGTATTAATAGGAATGAATTATTATCAGAACAATACATTAGATACGTTATTAAAGACAGAGCGAACAGTAGGCGCTATTCAGAGTAATAGCAAATCGATTATAGGGAATATAAAAAGCGGGATACTTACAGGAAATGATTATTACGCAGTACTTGCAGCGAATCAATCACTAGAAATATATGACTTAATCGAAGAGTTAAAGAAGTTCGACGCAGAGCAAGCACTCAATATTGAGACAGAGTATGTTAGCTTTTACTCTAGTGTAGTGGCAGTGCAAGCTGTTTTCTTAGAAAACCGCATTGAAGAGGGTTCCCAAAGGCTAGCTGAAATTGCAGATAAGGAACATATGATGAACCGTTTCCTTGATGCAATATTAACGAAATTAAATAAGGAATACGAACATGCTCGTAATATAATGGCAATCGTGATGACGATTGTGGTTATTGTATTTGTACTGATGATAACTGCGGTACGTTTTATTGTACTACCGAAATTCGTCTTAAAACCGATAGAACAGACTGTTCATTTCGCTGAGGCATTTGGCGATGGAGATCTTACTAAAACCATTAAAGTTTCTTATGATGACGAAATTGGAGATCTTGCAAAAGCATTAAATCAAGGGATTGAGAAAACCCGTTCTGTTATGAAAGATGTCTTACACTCAGCAACAGAAGTAAGTGCATCAAGTGAAGAGTTATCAGCTACTACACAGGAGATCTTGGCCCAAACACAAAATATAAATCATAGTAGCCATGAGATATCGTCAGATATGGAATCCACCCGTTATGCGACAAAATCAGTAGAATCGATTGGTGGTCAGATTGTTGAACTAGCACATACCTTAGTTGAGAAAGTAGACGATGGAAATCGCTCTGTAAAAGAAATAGAACAAAGAGCAGAATCGCTCAAAACAAACGCTGAAAATTCATTGTCCAATAGTAGAAAGATGTACGATGAAAAACACTCTTCGATTGTTCGAGCCATTGAAGAAGGAAAGATTGTTGAAGAAATAGGGAAGATGGCAGACACTATTTCAGAAATTGCTTCGCAAACCAATTTACTTGCTTTAAATGCGGCGATTGAGGCTGCTAGGGCAGGAGAACAAGGGAAGGGATTTGCTGTTGTAGCTGATGAAGTAAGGAAATTGGCTGAACATTCATCGAAAACAGTTGCAGAAATCCAAAATACTATATTACTTGTTCGAAAAGCTTTTGATAACTTGTCCACCAATACGGAGCAGATATTGCAGTACATTGATGAAATAGTAGGTCAGGATTATCGAGATATGGTGAGCAATGGTGAAGCATACTCAAATGATGCAGAAATGGTAAGTAAATTATTTGCTGATTTCTCTCAAACTTGTGAGCAACTTGTTGCTTCAATGGGAGAGGTCAATCAAGGGATACAAAATGTTTCAGTAGGAGTTGAAAATGCAACGACTAGCTCCCAAGGTATTACATCTAATATTAATGAAACAGCTCAAGCCGTCGAAGACATTGCAAAGGTAACCCAGTCTCAGACTGAACTAGCAGAGCACTTGAATGAGTTAGTACACAGATTTAAAGTATAATAAACATTAGATTGAGGTTATTGGATGTCATTCAGTGTCGATGCAGTGAGCAAGGTATGAATGCAAATTCGTAACGACTTATAAGATTGCAGAATTTCATATCAAAATAGAAAATGTTTAAAAATAGAAAAGGGTAGTGACTGATATGTATTAGATATCAGTCACTACCCTAAGTTTTATATAAGTTTTATATAAGTTTTATATAAGTTTTATATAAGTTTTATGAAAGCTTATTGAAAGCTTAAAGTTTAATTTCCGCGTAAGAATTTTGCGTAAGGAGAGTTAAGTGGAAGTATGATTACAGGTTCTCCGCGTAAAGTGGTACGATATGATTCCAGAGTTCGGTAAAGTTCATAAAAATTAGGATCCTTCCCGTAGGAGTCATTATAAATTCTCGCCGCTTCATTTTCCCCTTGAGAAATGATGATTTTGGCTTCAGCATTAGCAGTTGCAATCATTTCTTGCACTTCACGGTCAGTTTCTGCTTTGATTTTCGTAGCTTCTGCATCACCTTGAGATAAATACTGCTGGGCTGTACTTTCGCGCTCTGAAATCATTCGATTAAACACAGCTTGTTCATTACTTGCCGGTAAGTCCGTTCGTTTCATACGGATATCCACTACTTCAATACCGTTTGAGTTTGCTAGAAGTGTATTATTAACCTGCGTGCGTACCAAATCGTTAATATTTCCTCGGCTACCTTTTTCTTCATTAATAATTTCATCGTAATTTAATCGCCCTAATTCTGTGCGGATATTAGAGTAGATAATGTCTCCTAAGCGACCTTCGGCTGCATTCATCGTTCTGAGAGTCTCTATCATAGACCGCGGTGATGTAATTTTCCACACGGCATAATGGTCTACCATAATTCGCTTTTTATCAAAGGTATTAATCTCGGCTGGAGCTACATCGTATATTAATAAATGCTTTGGCAGAGAAGTAATACTTTGAATAATAGGGAGCTTATAGTTTAAGCCAGGTTCATCAATCACTCTAACGACTTCACCGAATTGTCGGACCAGCTTATATTCATTAGGTTTTACAATATATAAGTTACTTAACGCGACCATACTGACTACGAGAAATAACGCTATAGCAATAAAAGATGAACCATACCTTTTGAAATCAAACCCACTTCCCGATGTTTTTGGAGATACATTGATATACTCTTTAGGGTCAGAACCCTTTTGAGAACCGCCACCATTTTGATCGGTAAAAGCATTAATAGCATCTATAAACTTTTTGAAGTCGGACATATTATCGTGCTCCTCCTCTCGTAGCGTCAATCGGCAGATATTTCACAGTACTGCTACTATCTTCCATAATATAGATTTGCGCGCCAGGAAGAATTTCTTCAAGCACCTCTAAGATTAGACGCTGCTTTGTTATATTTGGGTTGTTGGCATATTCTTTGTGAATTGCATTAAACTTCGCAACGTCCCCACGAGCACCTTCGATTCTTTCAATTTTTTGGCCTTCAGCTCTACTGATAATGGCCTCTTTCTCCCCAAGTGCTACGTTAACTTTTTCATTACGATAACGATTGGCTTGATTGATTTTCGTATTACGTTCTTCACGGGCATCCGTCACTTTACGGAAAGCAAGACTCACCTCTTCGTTTGGCAAATCTACGTCCTGTAGGTTGACATTCACGATGGTAATACCAACGTTATACATGTTCACCATTTCTGTTAATAAGTCACGAATATCGTTCATGATAGTGCTTCTACCATCAGTAAGAGCATCATCTACGCTAGAGCTACCTATAACACCCCTTAACGAGGCTGATGTTGCATTGTATAAGACTCTTTGAGGGTCAGAGGTGTTGTAAAGATAAGCAACAGGATCTGTAATTCTCCATTGCACTTCAAGGTCTGCTAAGATAATATTTTCATCACCTGTCACCATTTTGGCATCCTTCTCGTGCTGAATAAAGCTATCGCGTGTTTCTTCATAACCAAAGGTAAGACTGAATGTTTCGCGGGATAACTTTTTTACTTGTTGAATCGGGTATGGCAATTTGAAATGCAATCCTGCTGGGATGATGGATGGGTCTGGATTTCCTAATGTAATTAAAATTGCTTGTTCGGATTGATCGACTGTATACCAGCAAGTAAAGGCACTTATGACAATGATTACAAGGGCAATCACGCCGAAAAAACTAGAAATTAACTTTCTATTACCCATGTTCTTCCTCCTTATCGATTCTATTGATAGACAACAACTAATTAATTATACCTTAAAAACATGTGTATTTATACAGATATCAGAAAACCATACATAATCACTATATAAAATGGCCATATAATATCATCAATTAAATTCATGCGGATTTAGTATATCGGTAAATATACAGGACTGCATCTACACATTCAATATCAAACAATTAAGTAAATTCTATTTATAAAAATGAGTTGTAAGCCTGAGGAATTAATACGTCAGTGTTTTAATCTAACAAAAACAATAATAAATAAATGAAAAAATATACACAGGAAACTGTTAATATAGTATAATGTTAAAATACATAACATACGGTGTCAGAATAATTACAACTGAGGGGTGATGTTGATGTTTTGGAGTAATCGAACGGCACTTAAGAAGCTTACGAATATAGTATCCAAGTATGCATCGGGTAAATTATCGGAAAAAATAAAGTTAGAAGAGTACCCTTCAGAGTACCAAGAGCTCGCTAATTACATCGATCAGTTAGCAGATACGATTCGAGAGTTCACGAAAGCAACACAAGTATCATCTAGTAAGGTTGTTGCTGCGGTGAATCAGGTAAACCAAGCAATTGGCAGTACCAATGAGATTGCATTAGATATTCATAGAGATATCGATCATACGAAACAAATGACAAATAACATTGTCGATGCGGTACAACAAGCGAATGAACAAATTGAAGAAGTGAAGTCCGCGGCAGAAATGATAACATCGATTGCGGGTGGGATTTATCAAGATAGCATCAATACGAATGACATTGCGAAGAAAGGCAGTTTAGCTGTAACGGAAGCAAATCACTCTATGATTGAAATTGCACAAGCTTCAGAAGAAATTGCAGAGAAGATACAAGCGCTAACACACATAACGAAAGAAATAGATAATTTCTTAGCAGCAATTCAAGGGGTATCTGTGCAAACCAATCTATTGGCATTAAATGCATCCATAGAAGCAGCGCGTGCCGGAGAACATGGTAGGGGTTTTGCAGTAGTAGCACAAGAGATTCAGAAGCTATCGAATGACAGTTCCACTGCTGCAGGTTCTGCCAACCGCCTTTTAGTCCAAATCAATAGTGGTGTGAATGATGCGGCTAGAGCCGTAGAAAAGGGAGCAGGTGCTGTAGAAAAGGGCATAAGTGCTACCAATGCGGCAGAAGCAAATTTACGGCTCATTCTTGAGGCGAGCGCAACAATGGAAGGGAAACTTGGGAAAGCCAGTGATGCAAGAAAAGCACAGTTAGATGCAAATCTTAAAGTCTCAAACTTCTTAAATGAAATGGTTGATATATGTAGAGAAGCGGATAAACACGTGTTGGGCATAACAGAAGCCCTGCAATTACAAGAAGAACACCTGCAGGAAACGCAGAATATGGGAGAGCTACTTGAGAATGTGGCGGATACACTAGTGAAAAATACGAATAAAATTTCACTTGTTAACTTATCTGAAGCCGATCGGATTGCATTGGATCAAAAGATTAAACATCTACAGAAAATTTTTGAGCAGGAGATAGCTAATCCGGAAATCTTAACGATGAACAAATCAAGTCATCAAATGATTTTGGAAAGACTAATGAGGCAGCATAAGGAATTAGAAGCTGCATGGACGAATAACCTCAAGGGGGAATTTATTATTTCATTACCTCCGGCAGGAATAGCCAATGCCTCCGATCGTGATTGGTTTAAAGAAGCGGCAAAGGGAAGTTTTTACATATCTCCAATTTATGTATCTGCAATTTCACAACAGTTATGCATTACTATCTCCATGCCAATACAGGCACCTGACAAAAAAATTATTGGAATACTAGGAATCGATTTAACGGTAGGATTTTGATGTTTTGACAGATTTGAAATATGTAGTAGAATATAGAAAGTCAAATATGACTTGAACGAGTAATCGTTCGAGTCAAGTTTATTTAAGGGGTGTAAATATATGGCAAAACAAGCGAAAATCACTATGGAGAACGGCAATGTTGTTGTATTAGAACTATTTGAAGCTGATGCTCCGAATACTGTAGGAAATTTTGAAAAGCTAGTAAATGAAGGCTTTTACAATGGTCTAACATTCCATCGTGTCATTTCGAATTTCGTAGCACAAGGGGGCTGCCCTCGTGGTAACGGAACTGGTGGTCCTGGGTATACAATCAATTGTGAAATCAACCCGAATAAGCATGAGCGTGGATCATTAGCAATGGCGCATGCTGGTAGAAACACTGGCGGCAGTCAGTTCTATATTTGCTACCAGCCACAACCGCACTTAGATGGACAGCACACTGTTTTTGGCAAAGTTGTATCAGGAATGGAACATGTGGATACAATCAAGGGCGGAGACGTTATGCAAAAGGTTGAAGTTTACGAAGCGTAAATCAATTGCGATTTAACGAAAGAATGTTAAAACCATTTATAGAAAAAAGCTGAGCCTATGGCCAGCTTTTTTCATTGCCTATCATGCATAATCATACTGCGTGTTGCGTCACGGCAACCAAGGCATTTACCTACGTCTACATAGACCAAGTGGTTGCCAAGTTATGTATATTGTCATCTTGTAAGACAACGTGAGTAGTATATAATGTGACGTAAGGTAGAATCTTTTCCATAGAGTCGAATGATAGCCTATATTGTTTATTGTTTGTAGTTTACATGTAAAGTGTCTGAAGGGGTTAGCGGAATGTTAGATATACAGAGAGAATACATCACTGATAAAAAAACAATTCATATCCATGCACCTAGGAGCACAGTTTTTGATGTAGTTACTAGTATAGGCGGACAGAATGGTTGGTATTATGCGAATGCTCTTTGGCAAATTCGCGGCTGGATTGATGAGCAGTTAGGTGGAGTTGGAATTGCGCGTGGAAGATTACATCCACAGCAGTTAAGTGTTGGTGATTACTTAGATTTTTGGCGTGTAGAAGCATGGGAAGAACATAAGTTATTGCGTTTGCGTGCAGAGATGAAGATTCCAGGAAAAGCATGGCTTGAATATCAATTGACTACCAACGAAGAAAATAGCACTACTATCGTAAAGCAGACGGCCTATTATGAACCTCATGGAGTATGGGGCTATTTATATTGGTATGCGATGGTGCCAGCACACTATTTCATATTCAACGGAATAGTCCGTGAAATAAAACAACGCACTGAAAAGAAAGGGATGTAGCCATGTTTTCGTTACATCAAGTTACCTATAAAAATATTTTGTCGATTGAGCATATGGAGATTCCAGATAAAAAGTTAACTTGCATTATAGGAGAAAGCGGAAGTGGAAAATCTACGTTATTAAAACTACTGAATCAGATGATCTCTCCAGATAGTGGAGAAATCTTATATAATGGCAAGTCGATAGACGTGTTAGATTCCATAGTCTTGAGAAGGGATGTTGTTATGCTTTCGCAAACGCCAATCATGTATCCAGCTTCTGTAAAGGAAAATTTATTGATAGGATTAGATTTTTCTGAACAAGAGCACCCCAGCGAACAAGCTTTAAACGATGTTTTGCGAGATTTCCACCTAAACAAAAGACTGGAGGACTCCTGTGAGAGGCTTTCTGGTGGGGAAAGACAAAGGATAGCTTTAGCGCGCATTACGCTTATGCAGCCCAAGGTATATTTGCTAGATGAGCCACCAGCATCACTGGATGAAGATACTGCAGATTGGATAATTCAATATCTAAAGGATTTAACCAGGCAACAAGGTGCGACTGTTGTTATGGTTACCCATTCACAAAATATAGCCCAGCAATACGCCGATCATTTGGTTGTGTTGAAAAAGATTGGGTAGTGCTGAAAAAGACGGAGAAGGTGGGATTTTCTATGTCGAGTGTCATTGAACTACAGATGTGGCAGTTAGGGGCTGCTTATGTTTTCATTCTAATATTATTAGTAATAGTAAGAGTCAAAGGGATTAAAAGGGAGACTGAAATTGTCCTTGCCAGTATTCGAATGACATTACAGCTTATTCTGGTAGCATATATTTTGAGCTATATGTTTGATGTGAATCAGCCAATGTTAACGGTGATATTTCTTATTTGTATGCAAGTGTTTGCTATACATAATATTTTTAATCGTGTAAAAATAGAGCTACTTAAAGCAACTAAACTTGTCATTGCTTTTTCTATGGTGGTGGGAACGGTAACGAGTATACTCTACTTTAATTTAATAGTCATTCAATTTAGCCCTTGGCATGACCCGCGCTATTTTATACCAATTGCAGGGATGATTATTGGAAACTCTATGACAGGTATTAGCTTAGGAGTGACTCGTTTAGTGAGTGGCTTTCATGAGCAAAGGGAAATGGTGGAATGTTCATTGATGTTAGGGGCGACACCGAAGATGGCATCTAGATCGATTATAAACCAAGCGTTTGACTCGGCAATATTACCCACGATAAACTCGATGGTTGGGATGGGCATAGTGTTTCTGCCAGGAATGATGACGGGGCAAATTTTATCTGGTATATCTCCGATTGTGGCGGTAGAATATCAAATTGCCATAATGCTAGGAATCGTCGGCAGTGTAACTTTGTCTGTCATTTTATTTGTGCAGTTAGGATACAAGACATTTTTCAATCAAAAGGCGCAGTTGAATATTTAAAATAAGACTCTTTCAATTTTAAAAATAGCCGTAGAGTAGTGTGTTTAGGCTATTGCAGCTTTGTACTGAAAGCAGTACAATCAGATATTGAGATGAAATACAGTAATTATTTACTATTGTATGAAAAGAATTTAGGAGGATATTTTGTTGGACTTTCTTATGTCAGATTTTCTAGTATTTGTGTATTTTTTCATTGCGGCAGGCGTAACAGTTTATTCAGCAGTAAAATTATCAACCTATGCAGATGTCATAAGCGAGAAGACTTCTTTTGGTGGTCTGTTGATTGGGACGGTTCTTCTTGCGGCAGCTACATCACTGCCAGAGGTAACTACTACAGCATCGGCTGTCCTAATTGATAATCCGGACATAGCAATTGGTAATGTGTTAGGAAGTAATATTTTCAACGTATTGATACTAGCGGTGCTCGACATATGGTTCAGAAGAGGACGACTATTCTTATTTGCTTCTGCAACCCATAGAATTACAGCGCTCCTAGGAATTATGATGTCAACGATTGTAATCGTTGCGATGCTATCGAATGTTTCCTACGAGTTTCTTGGTATTGGACTCAGTAGCTATATCATTGTTGCAACGTATATCATTGGCATGTGGGCAATTTCGAAGATTAACATGAAAGTAAAGTCGTCGATTCTCCAAGAAGAGATAAAGCCTCCAGCAAGTGACAATGAAGATATATCTGTAAAAACGGCAGTAATCGGTTTTGCTTCATTCTCTGTGGTCATTATGCTTTCGGGAACTGCATTAGCTGTGTTTGGAGATAAAATTGCAGTCATTACAGGTCTAGGCTCAACATTTGTCGGCAGTTTCTTAATTGCCGCTACAACCTCCTTGCCAGAAGTAGTCAGTGTGTATGCAGCGTTTCGATTATCGAATGTGAACCTGGCAATAGGCGCAGTATTAGGAAGCAATATTTTCAACATGTTAATTATTCCGTTTGCCGATCTTATGTATCGAAAGGGTAATATCTTGACGGCGATTGATTCAGTTCAGGTAATTACAGCCTTTGGTGGTGTTACTCTATCTGCACTTCTAATGTTTACGTTATACTACCGTAAGGCCAAGACAATTTGGCAATACTCTATACCGCCAGCCGTCATTACGGTTGTATACTTTGTCGTTACGTATATCATTTTTAACTATTAAGTCAAATCTAACGCTTAAACAAAATTTAACTGATAAGTCAAAAAGTAGTCTCGTGAAGTGCTTGTGAAAGTACTTTGCGAGACTTTTTTCGTTTCGAAATGTCGATGACTCGCTTTATAGAAGTATATTATGATTAAAATCTTCCTAAGGGGTATGATGAAATTCTTAGAAATGTGTGATGGAATTCACTGCGGAGGGAATTCTATAAGATTATAATCAAGATAACAAGTAACATTGATTATTGATATCGATGATGTTCGGCGAATACTTTTGACAAAAAACTAAGGGGGTTTTTTATTTATGCAACAACAATTTATTAAGAATATACCATTTTCTCAAGCCTTATCTATGCAAGGGCTAATTGATTACCAACCAGGTAAGGTCGTAAGTTTAACATTATCACAAAGGTTAGACTTCAACATGACGCTATTTGCATTTGAAAAGGGAGAAGGAATTAGTGCTCATTCTGCGCCTGGTGATGCGCTGGTTCATATTTTGGATGGTAAGGCGGAAATCACAATTGGCGATGAGAAGATTATTGCTTCCGCAGGTGAAGTGGTAGTAATGCCAGCGAATATCCCTCACGCATTAGATGCAATTGAGAGATTTAAGATGTTTCTAGTGGTGGTAAAGCCGTCAGTGTAAAAAAATAATTATCAAATCGAATAAGCAGTATAAAGAGAACCTTGTAGAAACGGTAGTTTTTACAAGGTTTTTTTGCATGCAAAATGCTGTGTTTTTTAAAAAAACCATAAAAATAATTATCATTATCAAAAATGTGATATAAATCATAGATTTTCAAGAAACAATCCTATATAATTCTGATTGTAAATGATAATTATTATCAAAAACAGGGGGAATGTACGTTGAAAAAAGTATTGTTATTCAGTCTAATTCTTGTAGCAACCTTTGTGTTTATGGTTGGGTGCGATATGGAAGAGGTAGCTCAACCAGCACTAAAGGAAACACCAAAAGAAAATGTGGTAGCAGAAAAAGCAAATTATGTGTTTCTAACACCAAAGTCAGCACCTGCATACCCAGCGTTGTTAATGAAGGAGCAAGGTATTGATAATTTAGAAATTAACACTTGGGACACGGTAGAACAATTAGTGGCTAGCCTGCAGAAAAATGAAGCACAATTTACAGCTGTTCCTTTAAATGTAGCTGCTACTTTAGCTAAGAAAATGCCATTACAGTTGATTAACGTAAATACATGGGGCACTATTTTCATGGTTAGTACGGATGAATCAGTGAAAAGTTTAGCAGATTTACAAAACGAAACAATATTTGTATCACATAAAAGTGGACCACCTGATGTGTTAATTCGATACTTATTAGAAAAAGAAGGTCTACTAGATAAAGTAACTCTACAATATGCAACACCGCCGGAAATCTCTCAACTAATCATTAGTGGAAAGATTAAACATGCGGTACTTCCAGAGCCTTCACTTAGCGGGGTTAGAATGCAATTAAAAGATAAGCTCTTTGAAGTAATCGATTTCCAAAAAACGTGGATGGCAGAGTACAATCAAAGCTTGCCACAAGCAGGCATAGTAGTAAATGCAAATTGGGCAAAAGCGAATCCAAAAGCAGTACAAGAATTCTTAGAAGCATATCAGCATGCTGCTGAAAACATTATGGTCGATCAAGCGAAAACAGCAAGTGTAGTAGCACGAGCT
Source organism: Desulfuribacillus stibiiarsenatis (assembly GCF_001742305.1). Taxonomy (NCBI): domain Bacteria; kingdom Bacillati; phylum Bacillota; class Desulfuribacillia; order Desulfuribacillales; family Desulfuribacillaceae; genus Desulfuribacillus; species Desulfuribacillus stibiiarsenatis. The sequence continues at coordinate 12,769 of NZ_MJAT01000005.1, forward strand.
TTTGAGATGAAAGAGCCTGTAGTTCAAAGCTCACTTAATAAAATGATCATTCAAGCAGTACCTGCACTAGAAGCAAAGCCTGCCATTGAAAAATATTTTAATACATTATTATTGCTGCAACCAGAAGCTATTGGGGAGAGTTTACCTGATGAAGGGTTTTATTATAAACCTTAAAAAAATAATATTAGGCTCGTTAGCGATAGCAACGGTGATTCTGATTTGGTGGGGGATATCGAAAAACGTATCCCCTATCGTTTTACCGTCTCCTATAGAGACTATCGAAGCATTACAGAAGCTAGCGGAAAGTGGCAAGCTTTGGAAAGAAATAGCAATTACGGCAGAGCGTGTATGTATTGGATTCACAATATCACTAGTTCTTGGCACCTTTCTAGGATGCATGATTGGATCGTTTCCTATGTTGTTTCATTTTTTCAAGCCAATCATTGTCATAATTCAGACAACCCCACCTATATCTTGGATTATTCTAGCTATCATATGGTTTGATTTTGGGGGCGCAGCGCCAATCTTTGTAGTTGTCATAGCAACGTTTCCGATTTTTGTTATAAACGCGATACAAGGAACTCGCCAGATTCCTTCTTCTTTAGTTGAAATGGCAAAGATATTTCATGCAAGTTTTCTGCAAATTGCAAAAGACATATATTTTCCTGCCCTATGGCCATTTGTATCCTCAGCTATCTCGATTTGTATAGGAATAAGCTGGAAGACAATTGTTATGGCTGAATTGTTAAGTAGTAGTTCAGGAGCTGGTGCTGCTCTAAGCTGGGCGCGCTTGCAATTGGAAACAGCACAGGTGTTAGCTTGGACGTTAGTCATTGTAATACTTGGAGTTACGATTGAACAAGTTTTCCAAAGAATAAGTGATATGACAAGAGCCGGGAGGATTCAAGAATGGAAATAAAAAACCTTACTTTTTCATATCAAGGGAAACACGTATTTCAAGACTTCTCAATGACGATCCCGTCTCAAAAAATCACTTGTATATTAGGAAGGTCCGGGATTGGGAAGTCAACATTACTACAGCTCATCGCAGGAATCAAAACACCTAAGCTTGGAATGATAACTCACCGGAATCACCCGACGAATGATTGTAAAATTAGCTATATTTTTCAAGAACATAGACTTCTTCCATGGAAAACAGCGTTAGAAAATGTTGAATTCGTGCTATTCAATAGTTATGAGCAAGTCAAGAGAAAAGAGCTAGCCAAACAAATGCTAATGGCAGTCGGACTTGAGCAAGATTTACATGCATTCCCCCACGAGTTAAGTGGAGGCATGCGGCAGCGGGTATCGATTGCTAGGGCATTTGCTGTGAATCCAGACATTTTACTATTAGACGAACCGTTACAAGGGCTTGATATTACAACTCGGGGAGAAATCCAAAGACTATTCTTAAAGCTCTATCAAGAGTATAATCCTACGGTTGTCTATGTGACGCACGATTTAGAGGATGCATTGATGGTCGCGGATTGCATTGTGGTATTTGCATATCAGCCAGTATATATCGGTTTCGATGAATGTATTAATATATCAATTTATGAACGTGACAAAGATCCGCAAATACAAGATATTAGGCAGCGGTTATATAAACATATGGGACATATAGGGAAGTAAAGAAAGACATGAATCAATGAGGGGGAAAACATTATGCCATCCAGTCTTGGGATTGATATAGGATCATCTTCAGTTAAGGTAGCAATCGTTGATAAACATAACAAAACGCAATATACAAAGTATGTCTTACATTTTGGAAAGCCGCTAGATATATTGAAAGCAATACTAAATGAAATGCCTGATTCACTTCAAAAGGAAGTCCAATCCGTAGGTTTCACAGGAAATGGCAGTAAACAGTTTAAAGACTTAGACATTCCATATTTTAGCGAGCTATCTTCTCAATCGGTTTGGGCGAAGCATGTTTACCCTGACGTAAAAACGATTATAGAAATGGGTGGGCAAGAGACCAAACGCATTCGCTTTACTGATCGTGGTATGCAAGTCGATATGAGTAGTGATTGTTCTGCGGGGACAGGGTCTTTTTTAGAACATCAAGCAGAACGTTTAGGGTTACCGCTTGATTGCTATCGAGATGCATTAGCAAAACATACAGATATACCAAGAATAGCCGGGCGATGTAGCGTGTTTGCCAAGACAGATATTATTCATTTACAACAAGAAGGCACATCGATTGATAATATCCTCATGGGATTAAGTTATGCCGTTGCCCGCACTTTTAAAGGTGCAGTCATTAAGAAGCAAAGACTTGAATTACCTATCCTTTTTCTTGGCGGTGTAGCATCAAATCCTGCGATGGTTCACGCAATTGAGAAACTACTGGACGTGGAAGGGCAGCTAGTGGTACCAGAAGAACATAATGTTTCAGGTGCTATCGGTGCCGCGATGCAGGCATTACAACAAGCTAATGAATTAAAATGGGACGATATAGTATTAATCATCAACAGCTATAGTGATAATAAAATGGTAAGCACTGCAAGCTTAGCGAAACTAGAAATGGATAGCGATAGACGATTCAATCCGTTAACTGCAAAAAGCAGCAAAGGAATCTATGACGGCCCAAAAAACACTACTATCGATACATCAGAAATAACTGGCGTATATATAGGGGTTGACGTAGGTTCAACGAGTACCAATGTAGTAATGTTAAGCCAAAACGGTGATGTGCTTGATTACCGCTATCTTGCAACGGCTGGAAAACCATTACAAGTAGTTCAACAAGGGTTACAAGAAATTGGAGTGAATGTAAAAGGTATTAAAGTACTAGGGGTAGGTGTGACAGGGTCAGGCAGATATCTAACTGGTGAATATGTTGGAGCAGATCTCGTAAAGGATGAGATTACAGCTCAAGCACGTGCAGCAGCTGAATATAATGCAAACGTGGATACAGTTCTAGAAATTGGCGGTCAGGATTCCAAGTTTATTAGGCTCAACCAGGGTACAATTGTTGATTTTGAGATGAACAAAGTCTGTGCGGCAGGTACGGGATCGTTTCTTGAAGAACAATGCAAGAAATTGAACATACAAGTAGAGGACATGGGAGAAATGGCATTGGCGGCCGAGGAACCGAGTAATCTTGGGGAACGCTGCACTGTTTTTATGGAAACCAGCCTCACATCTTACTTACTGCAAGGGGCAAAGTTGAATGACTTAGTGGCTGGATTATGTTACGGGGTAGCTGCGAACTATCTTAACCGTGTTGTAGCTGGCAGACCATTAGGTGATAATATTGTATTTCAGGGCGGAGTCGCCAATAACTTAGGTGTATTAGCGGCCTTCGAGAAATTAACAGGGAAAAAAATTACACAGGCTCCCCATGCGAGTATTACAGGCTGTATTGGAGCGGCACTATTAGCAAAAGATGCGAACATCATCGAAAGCCAATTTAAGGGTTTTGATAAATTTGCAGGTTCTATCGATGTAGAATCTATAAAATTAAACGTAAAGGCAGTCGGGAATCTATCAAACGCTGACGTAAGTACGGGTAAAAATCCTAGTAGTGAGCCGGAATTATTTGCACTCCGTAACCAGCGATACCTTGCACATTACACTGGCGAAAAAATCCCTGGAAAGAAAACAATCGGGATTCCAAGGGTGCTATTTGTCCATAAGATGTTCCCAATGTTCCGCACTTTATTTACGCATCTAGGTTATAACGTGGTTCTTTCTGATGCTACGGATGAGTCTATTGTCAAGGCAAGTCAGGAGTATAGCTTTGAGGAAGCATGTTTCCCAGTGAAATTAATTAACGGGCATGTGGCCAATCTATTAGGTCAAGGTGTAGATTATGTATTCTTGCCGAACGTCGTAACAATGAAACACCCTGTATCTAAGACTCGACAGGATTATCCGTGTACGTTCATGCAACAGGCAGCACTAACTGTGAAACTGGCAATGGATTTAGAAGGTAAGGGAGTTGAGTTGCTAAACCCCACTCTCTCATTTAAATTCGGTAAATTGTATATGATGAAAACATTCGTTAAGTTAGGACTGAAACTTGGCAGTCTACCACATAACACGATTAAGGGCGTTAAGAAAGCCTTTGGAGCATTTGAAGCTTTTGATAAAGGCTTAGAAACTATGGGCAAGGAATATCTAAGCAAGGTATCTACGAATGAGTTGGTCTTCGTGTTGATGACTCGTCCTTATGGGGTTATTGATCCAGTGCTGAACATGAAGATACCACAAAAACTTCATCAAATGGGCCATAAGGTTATACCGATGGATGTACTACCAGTGCACGGATATGATATGAACGTAGATTATCCGAACATGTATTGGCCATTTGGTCAACATATTTTGGCAGCAGCCAAAATCATTAAGGATACACCGAATCTCTATGCAATCTATCTCACAAACCATGGTTGTGGTCCAGATACGATGATATCGCATTTTATGCAACAAGAAATGGGTGACAAGCCTTATCTTCATCTTGAGGTTGATGAACACTATTCCAGTGTCGGGGTACAAACTCGCTTGGAAGCATTTATAAATAGTCTAGAAAAGCAAATATCGTCAAGGGTTGATGTAACCGATACTGCGCCTAACCAAGTTGCAGCCACTACAGAAGCGCATGTGGAAGCTGTTAATACAGCTACGCAATCAATACTGACCAAACAAGGCCTGCATCAAGTACTTGTATTACCAAACTGGGGTAGCTATTCTAAAGTGGCAGCGAAATACTTAATCAATCGCGGTCATAAGGTGGAGATACTTCCACAAACCACTACTGTTTCGATGGCGATAGGTAGGAAGTTCAGCATATCGAAGGAATATTTCACCATGGTCAGTCTCTTAGGAGATGTGTTTTCTTATTTGGCTAAGCCTACCCAGGAAAACACGCAAGTATCGCTGCTAATACCAACTTCCGAGGGTGCTGAAATTCATGGTTTATATGGGCAGCTAGTACAGAGAGAATTATTGAATGCTAATTATACCGACGTCAAAGTAGTGAGTCCATTCATTGAAGACCTGTTCCAGGATGGAGCGTGGTTGTCTTATGGAGAAGATTTGTTTAAAAGAATGCTAGCAGTTGACTGGTTAAATTATGTATTAAGTCAGTGTGGTGGTATATATGGGGCTAACAAACAAACGCTTACAGAATATGATCATGCGATTGATACGATTGAAGAATGGTTTGAAGATGGTTCGCAATGTAAAGCAATAGCTGCGAAACTTTTACAAGGTCATAACCCTAATCTCATTCCGATAGGGATGATTGGTGAAGCATGGGCAATTTACAATCCTGCTCTGCGCAAAGAGTTTGAGTTGGAAATCAACCGCTTAGGGGGCACATTGATTAATCCTCCCCTTTCAGAGTTAGTGCTTACGAACATCATGCAGAAACGTGATGAACACGCGGCACAAAAAGAAGGGAAGAAATATCTTCAATATATGATGCTTTATATGAAAACACACGGGCTCTATCAAGATTTTGCGAAAAAAGTAGAAGACTCCGGCACTATCTTTGCTGATCCTAAAGAAATTATGTTGGAAGGTACGAAATATTTAAAACATTTCTTTGCAGGTTTGGCGCAGCACCGTTTAGGAAAACCAAAAATCATGAGACAACAAGGCATAAAAGGCGTGATACACTTTACGAGTATGTATGAAAATGTCGGTATTATTGTCAATCTATTGAGTGGTAAAGCGAGGGAAGAAGCGAACGTACCATGGCTTAACTTCGGATATGATGGTAGATTAACACAGAAGGACGAACTCAACTTAGAGGCTTTCGTAGAGTCCTTAAAAGAAGAAAAATAGAGTCCCTAGGTAGAAACGGAAAAATCGAAAAAGTGTATCGAAAAAGTGTATCGAAAAAGTGTATAGGATTGAAGGAAATAAAAGCCAGGCGAATGCCTGGCTTTTATTAGTTATGCTCATTGTTTCTCAAGACGAAACTTAAACAATTCCATTACTACTAGCAGGAAAGATGCTAATAGTAAAAGTGGAAAGAATGTACCGAGCGGTATTGGTTCTACTTGCAGAATGTTTTGCAGCACGCTGTTATGAGTCGCAAAAATATGGATTCCAAAAGCGGCGACAACGCCGCCGATGACATAGTAATTTCGAGAGATGGGAACGCGGAAAGCGGAAAGCGTCTCGGAGCGGCAATTGAATACGTGTATATTCTCAAACAGCACCATTAGCATCAAGATTAGATTTCTTGCCATATGCTCATCCATACCTAATGATAAGAGTGAAGCCCATAATCCAAACGCCCCAATGGCCATAGTGGCTCCAGAAATACAAATTTGTTTGATCATGACTGGATTGAATATGCCTTCGGAAGGTTTTCTCGGAGGCCTTTTCATAATATCTCGCTCTGCGCCCTCTAAGGCTAGTGTTACATGCTGAAAGCCATTGGTTACTAAGTTCAACCATAATATCTGTACGGCAAGGAGCGGAATTGGTAGACCAAATAAAAGAGCAAATAGGAATAATAATACCTCTGCAAAGCCTGTTGCCACAAGAAGGTATATAACTTTGCGGATATTAATATAAGCTGTCCTTCCTTCTTCAATTCCAGCTACAATGGATGTGAAATTATCATCTGTAACAATGATTGATGCGATTTCTTTTGTAACGTCTGTTCCAGAACCCATTGCAACACCAATATTGGCATTCTTGAGGGCGGGAGCATCGTTGGCGCCGTCACCAGTAACGGCAACGAAATTTCCTAATTGCGTCAGGGCCTGTACAATTTGCAGTTTCTGTAAGGGAGTTACCCTTGCAAATACGCGAACACGCTTGACAACTTCAAGGAATCCCGGATGAGTAAAATCTTCGAAAACAGCTAATTGAGATCCTGTGATTACATCTTTCCCATTGTTTGCAATCCCTAACTCTTTAGCAATTGCAAGGGCGGTCAATGGGTGATCGCCAGTAATCATAGCGACTTGGACGCCTGCTTGGTGGCAAGTATCTACAGCTGCTTTTACTTCTGGTCGCAGTGGGTCGATAAGAGCAATCAGACCGAGAAGGTTTAAGTTCCTTACATCGGAAATCGCAGGTGTTACTCTTGGAACGTGTTGAGAAAGTGTAGCGTCAGCAATTGCGATCACTCGGTAGCCTTGATTCGCTAAATCATTTGCTTGTTGCTCAATCGCTTGTGTATCGATTGACGCCACTTCACCAGAGCTCATGGTATGGCTGCATAGGGGTAGAATCGACTCTAGAGCGCCTTTGATTGCTAATTTCACTACCTCCCCATCTTGATAAAAGGTTGCTGAATAACGCAATTCGGACTCAAAAGGGATGTCGTGAATAATTTTCTTGGAATTTCTAAACGCCTTGGGCTGTATGCCATGCTTATACCCTAGCGCTAATAATGCCACATCTACCGCGTCGCCACTATGGACCCATTCTTGTTGTTCGTCATCTAAGGTTGCTTCGTTCGTCATGATAGCCGACTCGACAATTCGATTGAGATGGGATGAATTATTTAGAATCTCCCCCGTGCCATTATAACCTTCCCCTGTGATTTTGAACTTGTCCCCGCTTGGCAGTACAATTAATTTTACAGTTTGTTGGTTCACGGTAAGTGTTCCTGTTTTGTCACTCGCAACAAAAGTACAGCTACCTAAACTCTCCACAGCTGTCAGCTTGCGAACAATGACACTTCGCTTCGACATCCTTTTTGTCGCGACTGACAATGCAACAGTAATGGCCACTGGTAAGCCTTCGGGAATCGCAGAAACAGCCAAAGCAACAGCCAAAAAGAATATGTCTACATAAGCAATACCTTGATAGGAGGCTAGCACAGCCAGTAGAACACAAACTCCTAGCACGATATAACTGATATCCTTTGAGAACTTCTCCATTCGAATAGAAAGTGGCGGCTTATTTGACTCTGTTGAAACAGTAGCATCAGCTATTTTCCCTAACTCTGTGCTATGCCCTGTTGCTACCACAATTCCTATGCCACGACCAGAAACAACAGTTGAACCTGCATACCCCATATTTAAACGATCACTTATAGGATTGTCTGTGGATAAGGACTGTACATCCTTCATTCTAGCTATCGATTCCCCTGTTAGTAGAGATTCGTCAATCGTTAATTGATTGACTTGCACAAAGCGTACATCCGCAGGGACTTTATTCCCGGATTCTAAATAGATAATATCTCCAGGTAATAATTCTTCTGCAGGAAGGTCGATGATTTTGCCATCACGTTTTGTTCTAGCATAAATCTTTAGTAGATTTTGTAGCGCTGCAGCACTTTTCTCCGCTCCATATTCTTGAAACGAGCCAAGTAATGCATTGGCGAGGATTACTATAAAAATAAACAACGCATCAATCGTTTCACCAATCATAGTTGAGAACAAACCAGCCGCAATCAGGATATAAATTAATGGACTTAGAAACTGGCGTGCAAATATTTCAAGCATGGTAGGGAGCTTTTTCGAAGGTAGCACATTCTGACCGTATACCTTTATGCGATTATTGGCATCAACAGTGGTCAAGCCTTCTTGTTCGTTTGTTTGAAGAAAATCTACTACATCTTTTATCTCTAATGCATGCCATTGATGATTCATCTTACCACCTCCCAGTGCTGAGTGTCCGTATAAATTAGTATATAGAATGTGTTGAATGGATTCATTGATTTATGTGTTTCTGCTCGTGTCAAACCCCAAGTTAAAGCCTCGTCTCGTATGCTCGGATTGAATAAACAGGATTGGGGCATATTGAAATTAAGCATAAATCATTTGGAACGAGAATAAATCATTGAAACGAGGCGACTGATTTGGTATTTGTATACTTTTTAATAGCTTCTATAGTTACTGTGTATTCTGCGATGAAGTTATCGAATTATGCAGATGTACTGAGTGAGAAAACATCATTCGGAGGTTTACTCATTGGTACTGTATTGTTAGCCGCTGCAACTTCACTACCGGAAGTTACAACAACGATTTCAGCCATTGTCATTGACAATCCGGACATTGCCATTGCTAATGTTCTTGGAAGTAATATATTCAATGTACTGGTGATAGCGGTCTTCGATATCCTGTTTCGTCGGAAACGACTGTTTTTGTTAGCTTCTTATACCCACAGAATTACTGCAACTTTAGGTATCGTATTAACGATTATTGTCATGGTCGCCATGCTCCTAGATACGACATATCAATTGATTGGTATTGGATTAAGTAGCATCCTCTTAGTTATTGTGTACGGATTAGGGATGTGGGTCATATCGAAAATCAACATCCAAGTAAAGTCGCATATTTTACAGGAGGAAATACAAGCAGAATCGAAGATTACCGAACCTAAAGTTGCAGATATATCAGTAAGGCAAGCGGTGATAGGATTTGCGGTTTTCTCGCTAGTCATCTTAGTCTCAGGAAGCGCCCTAGCAATCCTAGGAGATAAGATTGCGATTATCACTGGCTTAGGGTCTACCTTTGTAGGTAGTTTCTTGATTGCGGCTACAACGTCCCTTCCTGAGGTAGTCAGTGTATACGCAGCACTAAAGCTATCCAATGTGAATCTAGCCTTGGGTGCTGTTCTAGGTAGTAATATATTTAACATGTTGATTATTGCTTTTGCAGACTTAGTATATCGGCATGGTAGTATTCTTGGAGCCATTGATCCAATTCAGTTTGTTACAGCATTTGGTGGTGCAGTGATGGCGTTACTGTTACTTGTTACGCTGTTTTATCGGAAAGCCAAAAATCTATGGGTATACTCCATTCCACCTACAATTATAGTAATCACTTATTTTATCGTGACCTTTATCATCTTTACGCAGTGATGGAGCTATTGTACGATTAAGGCAATCGTATATAAGAATTATACTAGGATGTTATATATTGCATGCCGACAATGGGAAGGACTTATGCCATTTCGTGTAGAATAGATATATAAGGTGTAAAATAGATACATAAATAGATGTGAGTGAATAAATACGGGATTTTAACTTTATGATTTTAAACTTTTTAAATTTGAATAGTATTCTCATAATCAAATAAACAATTATAATATTTAATAATACTTTCAAATTAAGTAAGTGTAATATAGAGTATGTGGAGATAGAGATAGAGATAGAGATAGAGATAGAGATAGAGATAGAGATAGAGATAGAGATAGAGATAGAGATAGAATAGTTATGGGGTGAAAACATGGTAGACAATAACAGTTTCTTTGTTTATCGTCAAAAAACATTTGAAGCTTTATTTGAGCATTCCCCAGATGCGTTTGTTTTTTTTGATACAGACGAGCGAATTATTAACATCAATCGACAATTTACGAATCTTTTTGGGTATACCCTTGAGGACGTTAATGGTGAGAACTTAAACCGTATCTTAGACCCAGCAAAAAAGGCTGAGAGTTACTTTTCTGGAAAAATCCTTAGCGGTGAATTAGTCAATTCTGAGATAGTGAGATATAGAAAAGATGGTCAAGCCATTCCTGTATTGTTAAGAGGGATTCCTGTTATTGTTGATAACAAAACCGTTGGTGGATATGCGGTGTATACTGACTTAACGAACTTGATAAAAGCGCGAGAAGAAGCGAATTTGCTACTAAAAGCGGTAGAAAATAGTCCGTCATGTTTAGTAATCACAGATGTTGATGGGAACATAGAGTATGTCAATTCAAAGTTCATTGAGGTTACAGGTTATACAGCAGATGAAGTGATCGGAAGCAATCCAAGGGTTCTAAAGTCTTCGAATACTAGTCCAAAGACCTACGAGGAGCTTTGGCAAAGCATAACATCTGGCAATGAGTGGCGTGGTGAGCTTCAGAACAAGCGGAAAAATGGCGAGATATATTGGGAGTCTCTTTCCATCTCGCCTATCATGAATACAAAAGGTGCAATCACTCACTTTGTAGCTGTCAAAGAAGATGTGACGAAAAAGAAAGAACTAGAAGCCAATAACTATTACTTAGCATACCATGACCCGCTTACAGGACTCGCAAACCGAGTAAAATTTACTGAATATCTGCACAAGATGATTATCTCTCAAGAAGATGCGCAGCCATTTGCAGTGCTATTTATTGATATCGATCGATTTAAAAACATTAACGATTCTATCGGCCATGAATTTGGCGATTTACTTTTACAAATTGTCGCGGACCGTCTTGCGGAAGAGCTGCTTCCTATGAGTGATGTGTTTCGCATTGGTGGAGATGAATTCACGGTCATTGTGAAGAATTTAGATGACGTAGAAAGAATCGCCCAAGCAATACTTTTGTTACTCACACAACCGTTTATTATTATTGATAAACAGTTATTCATCACGGCTAGTATTGGTATTAGTATTTACCCGAAAGATGGCTTTGAAATGAACATGCTTTTGAGAAATGCTGACACTGCCATGTATAAAGCAAAGGAAAAGGGTAGAAATCAGTATCAGTACTACACGATTGAAATGAATGAACGTGCCGAAGAAATGCTATCCTTGGAAGTTGAGCTTCGACAAGCGATAGACCGAGAAGAATTAAGGCTCCATTTCCAACCGCAAATTGATATGCAAACAGGAAAAGTGATTGGCGCAGAAGCATTGATTCGATGGCAGCATCATGATAGGGGCATGATTTCTCCAGGCGAGTTTATCCCCTTAGCGGAAGAAACGAATCTCATTATTCCAATTGGTGAATGGGTTATACGTACAACTTGTCAGACCATTAGACATTGGCAAGAAGAGGGATTACAACAGGTACCAGTTGCTGTGAACATTTCAGCCAGGCAGTTCATGCAGAATAACTTTGTAGAATTAATCGAGAGAATTATAAAGGAAGAAAATATTCAGCCTCACTTACTCGATGTAGAAATAACGGAGTCTGTTGCAATGGAAGATATCAATTTAGTGGTAGATGTCTTGCATAAATTAAACAAGATAGGCGTATCAATTTCTATTGATGACTTTGGAACGGGCTACTCGTCATTAAACAACTTCCGCCAATTCCCTATTGATAAATTGAAAATTGATCAGTCTTTTATTCGCAGAATTACACAAGATTCAAAGGATTTAGCGATTGTAACAACCATCATTAATTTAGCGCACAGTTTAGGACTTAAAGTAGTAGCAGAAGGGGTAGAAACTAGCGAACAAAGGGATTCCTTGAAAAATTATCAATGCGATATGTATCAAGGATTCTTGTTCAGTCGTCCGATTCCTATTCATGAGTTCAATCAACTGTTAGCATCGGAGAATCAATCTCTATAAGCATTGTGTCCAAGGGCACGATGCTTTTTTTAGTCGAAATTTTAATGCACACGCACAAGTTTATTTGGATAACAATTACAGCAAAATGATTTATAGATAAAAACTCCTTGTGATACACTAACAGAAATATTGAGTTATAAAGAAAACTTAGTTCAGGTGGGGTTTTTACTCCGAATGAACTCTAGTTGCACTTATTTCGAAGCTTGGCGGCACTTATCTCCCGCTTATAGAAGAAGTGGGAGTATTAGTAAAGCCGTTGAGATAAAGTGTGGAGGAACATACATGATACAACATATGATTTTTGACTTGGATGGCACTCTGTTTGAAACAGAGCGAATTGCAGTCCCGGCATTTGTCGATACATTTAAGAAGTTACGCGACGAAGGCTTATTTGATGGGGAAATGCCTAAGGAAGAAACCTTTCTAAGAATGTTTGGGCTCACACTCAACGATATATGGAACAAATTATTACCTAGTACAGATCAGCAGACGAAGGATATAGCCGATCGATACATGGGACAGTTTGAGAAAGATTACATAGATAAGGGAAATGGGAAGCTATATGACGGCGTACTGGAAACTTTGAATGAACTGCGCTCCCGTGGCATACAAATATTTATTGCAAGCAATGGTGCGAAGGAATATGTCGATTATGTATTGGAAAAAATGGGAATCGAACAGGTGATAACAAAAGCATATTCAGCAGGCGAGTATCAAACAGTAAGTAAAGTAGATTTAGTCGCACAACTGCTAAAGGATAATCAGTTGAATCCAACTGACACATGGATGATTGGAGATAGAAGCTCTGACATTGAAGCTGGTCAGAAGAATCATTTGAGAACTGTAGCCTGTGCCTACGGTTTTGCAGATCAGACAGAGTTAGCACATGCTAATGATTTCATCCATTCATTTTCCGAGCTGATACCATTACTTGCAAAACATAATGAATAATTTTATAATAAGGTCAAAGTAAGTCAAAGTTAAGTCGGCGTAAATGAGTAAGAAGTGAATGTGTTCACTAGACGCTAACGGGGTGATTCTCTTGTTAAACGTATCGAATATTATTGAAAAACATCTTAAGGAAATTTTCCTCAAGAATAATACGTCGATGATTGAAATTCGACGCAATGAGCTTGCAGAGCGATTTGAGTGCGCTCCTTCACAAATTAACTATGTGATGCAAACGCGTTTTAGCCTAGAAAAGGGTTATGTAGTCAAGAGTAAACGCGGTGGTGGTGGGTTTATACGAATTCAAAAAATTGATATTCCTAAGCAGCGCAGTTTACATCGAGCAGTGTTGCAGCTTGTTGGCGATGAAGCATCTCAAGAGCAAGGTTTGGGCATTATACAGAGGCTTCATGATGAACGAATTATCACAAATCGTGAGAAACAAATGTTAAAAGCAGCAATCTCCCGCGATATATTGGATTATGAAATGATTCAAAGGGAGAAGTTTCGCGCTAAGATTTTGAGTTCGATGCTTGCTGCTATTTTAGGGAAAGAACTTTAAGGAGGGATAGCGATGGATTGCCAAGAATGTAATCGTCGACCAGCAACAGTTCATTTAACTAAAATTATCAACAACCAAAAAACAGAAAGTCACTTATGTGAACAATGTGCTCAACAAAAAGGAGAGTTTTCACAGGGGTTTAGCTTTCACGAACTACTATCGGGTTTGTTGAGCTCTGATATAAATAAAGCACCAACCCAAGAACATTCACAATGCGATACCTGCGGCATGACATTCCAACAATTTTATAAAGTTGGCAAATTGGGTTGTGCAGACTGTTATAAATGTTTCAACAATCAATTGGATCATATTTTGCGAAAAGTCCAAGGCAATTTAACGCATACAGGGAAAATACCTTCCCGTATGGGTGAGGAAATCCTTATGAAACGTAAAGTTAATGAACTTAGACATACACTTCAGCGAAAAGTCTATGAAGAAAAATTCGAAGATGCAGCAGAAATTCGCGATCAAATCAAAGCACTAGAAACAAAACTACAAGCATAGGAGGTTGAATATGGCACTGAATGATTTTATCGAAAAGGGTCTTAGTGAATGGATGCAACAAGCAGGACCTGATTCCGATGTGGTAATCAGTAGTCGGATTCGCCTAGCTAGAAATATTGTAAATATACCGTTCTCACCTTTTATGACAGATAAGACAACGGAAGAGGTGATGGACAAAGTAGAACATATTATTCATGAAGACAAGTTTAAAGCATTAGGTGAATATGAACTGATTCGTATGAAAGACATCAGCCTTCTGGAAAGAACAATTTTAGTTGAGAAACACCTGATTAGTCCGAAGTTAGAAGCGGAGTACCAGCAGAGTGCAGTCATCTTACGAAACGACGAAGCAGCCAATATTATGATTAATGAAGAGGACCATTTACGCATACAATGTATTTTTCCAGGATTTCAATTACGAGCAGCCTATGATGTCGCGAATACGATTGATGACACTGTTGAACATGCGGCTGAGTTTGCGTTTGATGAGAAAATTGGATATTTAACTAGCTGTGTAACAAATGTGGGTACTGGATTGCGCGCTTCAGTTATGGTTCACATCCCAGCCCTCGTCATGTCTGGCCAAGCGAAACGCTTACTTGGAGCGGTGCAACGCGTAGGGCTTGCTGTCCGTGGATACTACGGGGAAGGTAGTGAAGCGGTAGGCAATATTTTTCAGATATCAAATCAAATCACCTTAGGATTTAGTGAAAGCGAAATCATAGAAAGCCTAGAAGATGTAATTAAACAAGTGGTGGAACACGAACGAGAAGCCCGCAAACAAGTCTTCGAACAGTCAAAAGAACAGCTAGAAGATAAAGTCTTCCGTTCTTTAGGTATTCTGTTACATGCCAGGGTGATTAGTACGAGAGAAGCGATGGAAAGGATATCGAATGTAAGACTAGGGATAGATTTAGGACTGATCGATGGAATCTCATCGAATATTTTGAAGGAGCTTATGGTTCTTACGGGCTCTGGGTTTCTGCAAAAGTATTCAGGAAGAGAATTAACACCAGAGGAAAGAGATATTAAACGAGCCAATGTAATTCGCGAACGTTTGAAATCTGTAGAAATTGAATAGATTGAAATCAAATAGAACTTAAATAGAAAATTGGAGGGATAAACTATGCTGGGAAGATTTACGGAAAGAGCACAAAGGGTTCTGAATTTGGCGCAGGAAGAGGCAATGTCCCTTGGTCATGAAAACGTTGGGACAGAGCATCTGCTTCTAGGATTAATCCGAGAAGGTGATGGGATTGCTGCTAAAGCTCTAAAGGCGTTAGAAGTTAACTTAGATAACATCCAAAAAGAAATAGAGAAGATGATTGGTGCCAGTGAGCAGCAGGTCGACAGTGTTACGTATACACCACGGGCAAAAAAGGTCATCGAGTTATCAATGGATGAGGCGCGCAAGTTAGGCCATACGTATATCGGGACAGAACATATTCTGTTAGGGCTGATTCGTGAAGGTGAAGGTGTTGCTGCGAGGGTTCTCAATAATCTTGGTGTTAGCTTAAATAAAGCCAAGCAACAAGTGCTTCAGCTCCTTGGTGGATCGGAAATCACACATAATCAGCATACCAATCATCAAAAAGGGAATACAAGCACGCAAACACTGGATAGTATTTCTCGTGATTTGACGGAGATTGCAAAAGAAGGCAAGCTTGATCCAGTCATCGGCAGAGATAAAGAGATAGAGCGTGTGATTCAGATTCTTAGCCGCAGAACCAAGAACAACCCTGTAATCATTGGTGAGCCAGGTGTTGGTAAAACCGCTATTGCGGAAGGATTAGCACAAAGGATAATCAACAATGAAATTCCTGAGACACTTCGTAATAAGCGTGTTGTATCGTTAGATATGGGAACTGCGGTTGCGGGTACGAAGTACCGTGGGGAATTCGAAGATCGATTAAAGAAGATTATGGAGGAGATTCGTCAAGCAGGGAATGTCATCCTATTTATTGATGAGTTACATACTCTCATTGGTGCTGGTGGAGCGGAAGGGGCAATTGATGCCTCAAATATTTTCAAACCAGCTCTAGCGCGTGGAGAGTTACAATGCATAGGTGCAACGACCATCGATGAATATCGAAAGCATATTGAGAAGGATGCAGCTTTAGAGCGAAGATTTCAACCAATTAAAGTCGATGAGCCGAATAAGGAAGAGGCAATTAAAATCCTACTCGGTCTTAGAGACCGTTACGAAGCTCATCACCGTGTCAAGATATTAGATGAAGCGGTTGACGCGGCAGTCAATTTATCAGACAGGTACATAACAGATCGTTTCTTGCCTGATAAAGCGATTGATTTAATTGATGAAGCAGCGTCGAAAGTACGATTAAAATCGTATACGCAACCACCAAATTTGAAAGAACTTGAGAAACAATTAGAAGAAGTAAAAAATGAAAAAGAAGCGGCAATCCAAGGGCAAGAATTCGAGAAGGCCGCGTCCTTAAGGGATAAAGAGAAAGACCTTAGAATGCAGCTAGAAGCTATTAAGGAAAGCTGGAAAAGCCAGAAGGTTCGCGAGGATTCCGTCGTCAGTATAGAAGATATTGCGCAAATTGTATCGGTGTGGACTGGCGTACCAGTGGATAAGATATCACAAGATGAATCGAGCCGATTATTAAACATGGAAGAAATCTTGCATAAACGAGTCATCAGTCAGGATGATGCAGTGAAGGCTGTGGCGCGGGCCATTCGTCGCGCAAGGGCAGGTCTTAAGGATCCAAAGCGTCCAATCGGGTCGTTTATATTCCTTGGTCCTACTGGTGTTGGTAAGACAGAGCTAGCTCGGGCATTAGCAGAGAGTTTGTTCGGTGACGAAGATGCGATGATCCGCGTTGACATGTCAGAATACATGGAGAAACATAATGTTTCAAGGCTTGTGGGCTCCCCACCAGGGTATGTCGGTTTTGAAGAAGGTGGACAATTAACGGAAAAGGTACGCCGTAAGCCGTATTCTGTTGTACTATTAGATGAGATTGAAAAAGCGCATCCAGAAGTTTTTAATATCCTGCTACAGGTCTTAGATGATGGGCGACTAACGGACTCTAAAGGGAGAACCGTTGACTTCCGCAACACCGTAATTATCATGACTTCCAATGTAGGCGCAAGTATGCTCAAACAAACAAAACCACTTGGGTTTACTACCGATGCAGGAAGTAAGGACTATGAGCATATGAAGACGAGAATTATGGCAGAATTGAAAAAGACATTCCGACCAGAATTCTTAAATCGTATCGACGAGCTGATTGTCTTCCATTCATTAGAGAAGGAACATATTGCTCACATTGTATCTTTAATGGTGGCGGAACTACAGAAACGTCTGCAAGAGCATCAGATTGAATTTGAGATGACAAACGAGGCATTAGAGTTCCTAGCAAAAGAAGGCTTTGATCCAGAGTATGGGGCAAGACCGTTAAAGCGTGCGATTCAAAAGCACATTGAAGATATGTTGTCTGAAGCCCTGTTAATAGGTGATATTAAGCCAGGAAGTAAAATACAAATTCAACTCCAAGATAATAAATTGATATATAATAATAAATAAAAACGAATTTGAATAAGGGCGCATTTTTGCGTCCTTATTCTACATGTGCGCAGAAGCTCTTGTAGACTGCCAGTAGTAATAGTATCTGGTATGCGAAATTCATTTTGGATAGGAGCTTGTTATGAAAGTAAAATCAAAGTATATATGCCAAGAGTGTGGCCTAGAGTCCCCTAAATGGTATGGTAAATGCCCTAGCTGCAATCAGTGGAGTACCCTTGTAGAAGAACTTACACAGAATAAAACGCAAACGAATAAACATAATTCCTTGGGGATTACTATGCCAACGAAGAAGGCTCAATCTATTCTAGAGGTAGAGTATGAGAAAGAGCAGAGAATTTCCACTAGCATCAATGAATTGGATCGAGTACTAGGTGGTGGGATAGTAAAAGGTTCGTTGATTCTTCTTGGCGGAGATCCTGGAATCGGAAAATCTACAATCATCTTACAAGTAGCATATAATCTAGCCAAGCAAGGTAAGAAGGTTATGTATGTGACAGGTGAAGAATCTTTGAGTCAATTAAAAATGCGTGCAGAGAGATTAACGGCTTTACATGAGAATATTCTAGTTTTAGCAGAAACAAATCTCGAGGACATTACATTACAAGTATATAACGTAAATCCGGATTTACTCATCATAGACTCAATTCAGACTATGTACATACCTGATATCGCTTCTGCTCCAGGTAGTGTTTCTCAGGTCCGAGAGGCGACAGCTAAGCTTATGCATATAGCAAAAGAATTCCAAGTGGCAACTTTTATTGTAGGACATGTAACAAAACAGGGGGCCATTGCAGGACCGAAAATATTAGAGCATATGGTAGACACGGTATTATACATAGAAGGGGATAAGAATCATTTCTTCCGCCTCATACGCACAGTCAAAAACCGATTTGGATCGACCCATGAGCTAGGTGTTTTTGAGATGAATGAAACTGGTTTAGTTGAAGTAGATAACCCATCGGAGATTTTTTTGCCGGAGCGTGATCGTGATACTATAGGAGCGGCAATTGTTGCGAGTCTGGAGGGTAGTAGACCCTTCTTGATCGAGATTCAAGCATTAATTTCACCGACTAGTTATCCAAGTCCGAAGCGGACGGCTACTGGAATCGATTATAATCGTGTTGCTTTAATCATTGCGGTTTTAGAGAAGAAAGCGGGTCTCCAACTGCAGAGCCAAGATGCGTTTGTAAATGCTGTGGGTGGAGTTAGGCTCGATGATCCAGCCGTTGATTTAGGGGTTGCCTTATCAATTGCTTCTAGTTTTCGCAATCTCCAGTTACCAAGGGAATTAGTTGCTATCGGGGAAATCGGTTTAACGGGCGAAATACGCTCGGTACCGCAAATGGAAATTCGCATTGCGGAAGCACATAAATTAGGATTTAAACAAATGATTTTACCGCATACGAACAAGGGGATTGATGGGAAAGGCATGACATTAATATATGTGCGAAATATTACAGAAGCATTAGAAGCCGCCTTAGGAGGATTGAGATGAGGACGGATGATAAAAGCTATAAAATTCTAAAAACAGTAGCGCCAGGCACAGCTCTACGAGAAGGCCTTGATAATGTTCTGCGAGCTAAAACAGGTGCTTTAATCGTCATAGGGAATACTGAGGAATTCAGTCACATTATGGATGGTGGCTTTCCTATCAACTGCGAATTAACTCCGGCAAATCTTTATGAATTAGCGAAGATGGATGGAGCAATAATAATTAGTGAAGATGGCAGGAAGATACTATACGCCAATGCACTTATGCTTCCTGATGCTTCTATCCCTTCTGTTGAGACAGGGATTCGACATCGGACGGCGGAACGCATCGCCAGACAAACGAAGCAATTGGTTGTATCAATATCGCAGCGGAGAAATGTTATAACATTATATAAAGGGTCATGGCGTTACGCATTAAAAGAAATTAATGTCATACTCAGCAAGGCGAATCAAGCAATTCAAACGCTAGATAAATACAAGAATGTACTTGATAAAGCATTATCGAATTTAACGGCACTTGAATTTGAAGATATAGTGACATTCAATGATATTGTGACAGTGATTCACCGAGCAGAGATGGTTTTACGCATAAAAGAAGAAGTAGAGAAATATATTATTGAACTAGGGACTGAAGGAAGACTGATTAGCATGCAGTTGGAAGAGCTAGTCACTGGTGTTGAGTTAGAGGTCTATTGGGTCATTCGCGATTACTGTTTTAACGGTCAAGAGTGTAACGTTCGTGAGTTGTTAAAAACCGATCTGAAGAATTTAACGCCAGATGAATTATTAGACCCTGCAAATATTGTGCGAATTTTAGGATATCATTCAGAGTTTAATTATAGTGAACGTTTCCTACAGCCGCGCGGATATAGAATATTAAACAAAATCCCACGCCTTCCTATATCAGTGATAGACAACCTCGCGGACGCTTTTGATGGATTGTCTGAAATTGTATCAGCTTCTTTGGAGCAGTTGGATCAAGTGGAAGGAATAGGAGAAGCTCGTGCTAGGGCTATACGTGAAGGATTACGTAGGATTCGAGAGCAGGCGTTTTTTGAGCGGCACATTTAGAAAGTTGTGAAAATGTCCAAAATAACGTAAAATATAATGGATACGCTTTTTTAGTATTAAGATTACAATCGGGAAGGATTTGCTTAATGGAAAAACATGCATTACGAGACGAAGGAATAGTTAGTATACTGGTAGCGGTTGCTTTTACTGTTATTTTATATCTAATTTACTTACCGCTTATGGTATTAGGTTTAGGTCTTATTATCTTTATTTTATATTTCTTTCGAGACCCTAAGCGTGAAATTGTACAAGATGAGACGATTATATATGCTGGTTGCGATGGTACTGTCGTTGAAATCAAAGACATTGTAGAAGATAGATTTTTCCACGGACCTGCGAAAGCAATTCATATTTTCATGTCGCCAGCAAATGTGCATGTCAATAGAGCCCCGATTTCTGGGCGCGTTGCTTACACACATTATCAAAAAGGAAAGTTTGTTCCGGCAACTAGAGAGAATTGTTATGAGGTCAATGAAAGGAATTATATAGGTTTTGAAAACGACAAGATGAAAGTCTTAATCGTGCAAGTGGCGGGTATTATGGCGCGTAGGGTTGTCTCTTGGGTGACAACCAACCAAAACGTCCAACAAGGAGATAAGGTCGGTATGATTAAGTTTAGTTCAGGAACCCAACATATGCTACCAATCGATGTAGAAGTACTTGTCAAACCTGGAGATACTGTGCAAGCAGGAATTACTCCTATAGGGAAGGTGTTGCAATGCAAGTAATTAAAGCGGTTCCAAGTGTCTTTACTGTTGGGAATTTATTTATTGGGATATTGTCAATTATTTTGGCATTTCAGGGTCAGGTGGAATATGCCGCCATTATGGTGGTCATTGGTATGTTGTTAGACGGTTTAGATGGTCGCATGGCTAGAATGCTTAATGCTCAGAGTGAATTTGGTAAAGAGTTAGACTCTTTATCGGATATAATCTCATTCGGGGTAGCGCCAGCTTTTATTATGTATGTTGTGATTTTGCAGGATTATAGCTACTTAGGATGGATTATAACTGCTGTGTTCCCAATTTGTGGAGCACTACGTTTGGCTAGATTTAATGTTCAAGAAGGTGCGCCAGGTTACTTTATCGGTTTACCGATTACTGCGGCAGGGGGCATATTAGCAACTTTGACTTTGTATATTGACTCTTTACATCCACTAGTTTTGACGGCAGGGATGCTTGGACTTAGCTATTTGATGGTTAGTAATGTGCATTACCCAAGCTTTAAGAAACTTGGTATTCCGAAGTTTGTGTATTGGATATCGGCGATTTTAGTATTGGTCATTTTAATCGTATCGATGTTTTATCCAACGCAAGTAAATAAAATCTTGTTTGTACCTTTAGCGGTATACGCGTTTTATGGATTAAAAAAAAACGTTAGAATCTTCGGTAAAAAAAAGAAAGTTCCTGGGGAAATTCGAAATAACTATTGACGGATGATATTCTTATATGCTAACATATTTTGCTTTTGACTTTTCTCCCGTTTTCTGATAACCTTAAAATGGAATACTCAGTGGAGGTGTCCTATGTTTAATGTAGGTGATAAAGTAGTCTATCCAATGTATGGCGCAGGCGTCATTGAATCCATTGAAGAAAAGGAAATCCTGGGGGAAACGCGTAGTTACTATGTAATGAGAATGCCTGTTGGAGATATGAAAGTGATGATTCCAATCAGCAATGTTCAAAACATTGGGCTAAGAGACGTAGTGGATGCAAGTTCTATCAACTGTGTGATTGATAGCATGCGACATGAAGAGCAGGATTTATCGATCAACTGGAATCAGAGATACCGTGCGAATATGGATAAGGTTAAAAGTGGTGACATTTTCAAGGTAGCTGAAGTAGTTAGAAGCTTAATGCTAAGAGAAAGAGAAAAGGGACTATCCACGGGAGAACGAAAAATGCTTGAAAATGCAAAACAAATATTTGTTAGTGAACTGGTTCTAGTCAAGGAAATAGATGAAGTAGAAGCAATGTGTATTATAACTGAAATGATTGAAAACAAAAATGCGTCAGTATGACGCATTTTTTGTGAAA
Organism: Desulfuribacillus stibiiarsenatis; assembly: GCF_001742305.1. NCBI lineage: Bacteria > Bacillati > Bacillota > Desulfuribacillia > Desulfuribacillales > Desulfuribacillaceae > Desulfuribacillus > Desulfuribacillus stibiiarsenatis. Next base: position 35,128 of record NZ_MJAT01000005.1, read on the forward strand.
TGATTATATTTATTTTACATGGACTATTTCATTGGAAATTGAACTATTTATTAGTAATATAGTTATAGAATCAATAAATATGGTAAATAATGAATAAAGGAGGTGAAGGATGTTGTTGAAGAAAATAATCTATAGTTTTTTCATAGTAATGGGGGTTGCTTTAGGGTATCAGTTCGGCCCTGCTTTATTTGTTTTCATGGATTCGGTTTTAAATCTTGGCGGTGTTTCCTATCCTGAATATATAGGGGCAGTGTTAGGCGCAATCATATTCGCATTAATTATAGCTTCCCGATTTATTGATTATGTAATTGGACTCATAAAATGGTTTGAAGAAATTTTATCGAATACTCCATTAGTTGAAATTATTATGGGCGTTGTGGGAATGGTCGCAGGATTACTGGTTGCGTATCTTATCTATCCTGCAGTGAGTGGACTTCCGATTTTAGGGCCAATCATTCCGATATTCATGTCATTGATTTTAGGATATGTTGGGTACAAGGTTGCCATTTCGAAACGTGAAGAATTGCTTGGAGTTTTTCAATTTAAAGGCTTTAAAGAGCGGAATAAAAAAGCGGAAAATTATTCTTGCAAAGGGAAAATTCTTGATACAAGCGTAATCATAGATGGTAGAATCGCTGATATCTGTAACACTGGCTTTGTTGATGGCACCATCATTATCCCGGCGTTCGTATTACAAGAGCTACAGCATATTGCGGATTCCTCGGATACGCTAAAACGTAATCGTGGCCGTAGAGGATTGGACATTCTAAAAAGGATTCAAAAGGAATTACAAGTAAAGGTTGAGATTTGGGAAGGCGATTTTGAAGAAACCAGTGAAGTCGATGCGAAGCTTGTGAAACTAGCCAAACTCATTGATGGCCAAGTGGTGACCAACGACTTTAATCTAAATAAGGTTTGTGAGTTACAAGGTGTATCCGTACTAAACATTAACGACTTAGCGAATGCAGTAAAGCCTGTTGTGTTACCAGGAGAAGAAATGCGAGCGCTAGTAATTAAAGATGGTAAGGAACACGGTCAGGGTGTAGCGTATCTGGATGATGGAACGATGATAGTCATCGAAGGTGGAGGCACGTTTATAGGAAATGAAATTGATGTCATCGTTACGAGTGTGTTACAGACATCTGCTGGTAGAATGATTTTTGCGAAACCAAAATTATTAGAAAAAGCGCAATAATAAAGTTGCCTAAGGATTTAAGTTAAGTTTTACTAGGCATAATTTTTGATAATATGGTATTATATTGGTTGATATTTCTTTGATAGGCTTCTACAATGCAGAAGCCTATCTTCTATTTATACTATCAAAAAGCATATAAGTGCAAAATACGGCATTACTGTGTTAATGCTCACGGCACTAAGGCATTTAGAAGCGATATTTATACTTGCGTGCTTTCGTTGGTGCAGTATGAAAATATAAGCAGTAAAGAAAATATAAAAGTAATAGAAGATTAAGAAGTAATGACTCGAAACTGAGTAATAGAAATGGAGAGGCAGGAAGAACATGACCATTTCCGCAATTATACCTGCTGCCGGTGTCGGGAAACGGTTGGGTGTAGGTTATAACAAGCAATACGTCCCACTACTAGACAAGCCGATGGTGGTGTACACAATCGAGGCTATTAGCTTGCATCCCAAAGTACTGGAAGTTATATTTGTTGTCGGCAAGGACGAGCTCGAATATGCGCAGGAATTAGTTGATACATATCAATTAAGCAAAGTCAGACATGTGATTGCCGGTGGCGCTGAACGAATTTACAGCGTCATAAACGGTCTCAAGATTGTCGATGAGAAGTGTGAATACGTTCTTATTCATGATGGAGCAAGACCACTTATTACTCAGGAAATTATAGAGGAATGTATTGGTAAGTCCATTGAAGTTGGGGCGGCTATTGTAGGAGTCCCAGTAAAGGACACGATTAAAATTGTGAAGAATCAATACATAGAAACAACACCAAGCAGAGAGCATTTATGGGCTGCTCAAACGCCGCAAATCATTAAAAAATCCTGGTATTTAGAAGCCATAGATAAGATTGAAGATCCATTAAGCATTACAGATGATGCGATGATTATGGAGCGTATGGACAGACCTGTCGCCGTGGTGAAAGGTAGTTATGAGAATATAAAAGTAACGACGCCCGAGGATGTGGGCTTTGCAGAAATGATACTACGTAGGAGGATGCAACAATGAAGGTTGGAATAGGATTTGATGTTCATCAATTTGCAGAGAACCGAAAGCTCATCATGGGCGGTGTTGAGATTGCCTATGAAAGTGGCCTGCTAGGCCACTCGGACGCAGACGTCTTAGTTCATGCAATTATGGACGCAATACTAGGAGCCCTAGGTAAAGGTGATATTGGTAAGCATTTTCCTGACACAGATGAAAAGTATCGCGGTATATCGAGCATACTTTTGCTGGAACATGTATGGCAGCTCGTCAAAGATGAGGGTTATACAATGGGAAACCTCGACTGTATAATTATTGCCCAAAAACCAAAGATGTCACCACATATTGAAAGTATGCGTGAGATGCTAGCGAAATCTTGTGGTTGTGCTGTGCAGCAAATCAATGTGAAAGCAACGACTACAGAACAACTAGGCTTTACAGGCCGTGAAGAGGGAATCGCAGCGCAAGCAATCGTGTTGCTACAAAAAGCATAACAACCATTGTCAAAGAAGATATAGGAAGAAACACTAAGACATAGAAGAAGTATGGAATAATGAAGACATAGAAGAAACATTAAATATTGGAGGCTATTCTATGAAAGAGACAAGAGTGCGTTTTGCTCCTAGTCCTACAGGACACTTACATATCGGTGGTGCAAGATCTGCACTATTTAATTGGCTTTATGCGAAGAAACATAATGGCAAATTTATTCTTCGCTTTGAGGATACGGATCAAAATAGAAATGTCGATCAAGCAGAACAAAAGATGATGGATAGCCTTTCGTGGCTAGGCTTGACTTGGGATGAAGGACCAGGGGTAGGAGGGCCGAATGGGCCGTATCGTTCATCGGAGCGACTCCATCTATACCAACCATACATCGACCAATTACTGGGGAAAGGCATAGCGTATCGCTGCTATTGCACCCCAGAAGAGTTGGAGCAAGAACGTGAGACTTTAATGGCGAGCGGACAAACGCCTCGGTACTTAGGCAAGTGCCGTAAGCTATCGGAAGCTGATGAGGCACAGTGCGTGGCGGAAGGAAGAAAGCCTGTAATCCGTTTTCGAGTTCCTGGGAACGAAACAATTGTCATCCACGATCAAGTACGTGGGCGAGTAACATTTGATAGTGAGGGCATCGGAGATTTTGTCATAATTAAGTCCGATGGTATGCCAACATATAACTTGGCCGTTACCATCGACGATTATTTAATGGGAATTACGGATGTGATTCGTGGGGAAGAACATTTGTCCAATACCCCTCGACAAGTTCTGATTTATCAAGCATTAGGGTTTGATACCCCGACTTTTGCACATGTTTCTCTGATCTTAGGAAAAGATCGTCAAAAAATGAGTAAGCGAGACGAGACGGTTATACAATTCGTAGAGCAGTATAGAGATTTAGGTTTCTTGCCTGAAGCGCTTAACAATTTCCTAGCACTATTAGGTTGGTCTCCAGAAGGGGAGAGAGAAATCTTTTCACTAGAAGAATTGGCGCAAGAATTCAGCTTGGACCGCGTAGCGAAGAATCCAGCAGTCTTTGACCCTGAGAAACTCAATTGGATGAATAATCATTATCTGAAACAAGCAGATATTCAAGTCGTAACACAATTATCGATTCCTCACTTACAAAAGGCTGGATACATCGGCGAAGAAGTGACAGAGGAGAAAATGCATTGGATTCGGGCGCTTGTTGCGTTATATGTGGAGCGTATGGACTCGCCTGCGCAGCTTCCGCAACTGGTGAATCTGTTCTTTGAGCAAGAAGTAGTATTTGCAGAAGGGGCAGATGAAGTTCTTCGTGAGGAAAACGTCCCTGCGGTATTGGGTGAATTCATTAACCAACTACAGGAAGTTTCTGAGTTCTCTCCTGAGACAATTCAAAGCGCATTAAAAGCAGTGCAAAAGCAAACGGGATACAAAGGGAAACAATTATTCATGCCAGTGCGTGTTGCTACTACAGGTGTAATTCATGGTCCTGATTTAAATCAATCGCTTTGGCTGCTTGGGAAAAATCGTGTGATTGAGCGTTTGCAGGCGCACTTGTCTTAGTTGCAAAATCAACCGACCTATGATATAAAAAGGATTAATAGAATACGACAAGGCTACGATAAGGAAAGTAAAAAACGGAGCATTACAGAGAGTGGGCAAACAGCTGAAATTGCTTACATGTTGAAGTTTTTGAAAATGCACCTTGGAGCCGTGCAGAATGATTCTGCAACGGGGAAACCCGTTATTCGTTTGAGTGATGCAAAGGACTTTGCATAATCAGAGTGGAACCACGAGAAATCGTCTCTGTTTTTAGAGATGGTTTCTTTTTTATATTTATAGGAAACTAGTGAAATGATAATCCGTTCTCTTGGTAGGAGGATTTGCGAAACGGGTTTATCGATAGATAGAAGTAATATTTCGGATGGGGTGAAGTAGTAATGTTTAAAGGATTAAAATCAGACATAGATGCAGTATTCGAGAGAGATCCAGCAGCGAGGAATATTTTTGAAGTGGTGACTTGTTACTCCGGATTGCATGCCATCTGGTTTTATAGACTTTCGCATAAACTATATAAGAATAATTGGTATGTGACAGCCAGAATCATATCGCAAATTAGTAGATGGCTTACGGGCATAGAAATCCATCCAGGGGCAACAATCGGGAAGCGCTTATTTATTGACCACGGCATGGGAGTGGTTATCGGGGAAACGGCAGAGATAGGTGATGACGTTACCTTGTATCAAGGTGTCACTTTAGGTGGTACAGGGAAAGAAAAAGGAAAACGCCATCCGACAGTGAAAAATGGTGCGTTAATTGCTACTGGTGCGAAAGTGTTGGGGTCTATTACGATTGGCGAGAATGCGAAAGTAGGTGCGGGGTCAGTGGTTCTCCGTGATGTACCAGATAACTCTACTGTAGTTGGGATTCCGGGAAGAATTGTTATCCAAAATGGGGAACGTGTAAGGACGGAACTTGACCACGTCAACCTCCCAGACCCAATCGCGAATATGGTCTGTGATATGCAGAGACAGATTGCGATTTTGAAGAATGAAATCGATGAGTTGAAAGGAATGATGAGAGATGACGATTAAGTTATATAATACCCTGTCTCGCAAAAAAGAAGAGTTAAAGACTGTTGAGCCTGGAAAAGTTAAGATGTACGTTTGCGGGCCTACGGTCTACAATTATATTCACATTGGAAATGCGAGAGCGTTTACTATGTTCGATGTCGTACGTAGTTACCTTGAATATCGCGGATATGACGTGACATATATTCAGAATTTTACCGATGTGGATGATAAGTTAATTAACCGTGCACAAGAAGAAGGGACTACCGTAGATGAGGTAGCGACGAAGTACATAGATGCGTACTATGCTGACGCCGATGCGATGGGGGTCAAGCGTGCAGATGTCCATCCTAGGGTTACGGATCATATTCAAGAAATCATAGAGTTTGTTCAAGGGTTGATTGAGAAAGGCTTTGCTTACGTAACACAAGGGGACGTGTATTTTGATACACAGGCATATCATCAATATGGCAAGCTTTCGCAGCAAGACTTAGATGAGTTGCAATCGGGAGCAAGGGTCGAAGTGGATGTACGGAAGAAGAACCCGCTTGATTTCGCTCTATGGAAAAGCATCAAACCGGGAGAAATTTTTTGGGAGAGTCCGTGGGGAAAAGGTAGACCTGGATGGCACATTGAGTGTTCGGCAATGGTAAAGAAATATTTAGGCGAAACGATTGATATCCATGCTGGCGGACAGGATTTAGTATTTCCGCATCATGAGAACGAAGTAGCTCAAAGTGAAGCGTTAAATGGTAAGCCTTTCGCGAACTATTGGATACATAATGGGTATATTAATATCGAGAACAAGAAAATGTCTAAATCCTTAGGCAATGTGATGACGGTACATGAGTTGCGCAAACTGCACAGTCCAGAGATTTTACGCTTCTTCTTATTGTCAGCGCATTACAGAAGCCCGATTAACTTTAGTGAAGAACTGTTAGAGCAAGCGGCAAACGGTTTAGACAGACTACGGACTACTTATCAGAATCTTTCCCATCGACTAGACACTTCTATGGATATTGGAATTGACATTGAGTCTACAGTGAAACAGTTAGAGGGTATGAAAGAGAAATTCGAAGCATCTATGGACGATGATTTTAATACATCTGAAGCCCTTGCTGTAGTATTTGATATTGCTCGAGATGCCAATGTTTACCTAAGGAATGAAACGACGGACGAGAGAATCTTAAAATTGTATCTAGAAGCTATGGAATCAATGTTAAAAGTGTTCCGCATTTCCGTTAAACAAGCAGATACAGAGATGGAAGCCGATATCGAGGCATTAATTGAAGAGCGTCAAACGGCGAGAAAGAATAAAGATTTTAAACGATCAGATGAAATCCGCGATCAACTCTTAGAACAAGGCATTATCTTAGAAGATACACCACAAGGAGTGCGCTGGAAGCGAAAACGCTCTTAGAGGTTTGTCGCTAGAAAGGTGATAGATTTGCAAAAACCAAACTATAAAGAACTATCAAGCTTAGCGCTTGCCTATATTGGAGATGCCATATATGAAGTCATGGTGCGTCAGCAATTATTGAATCAAGGGATTGCTAAAGTGCAATATTTGCATAAAGAAGCGACGAAATATGTAAGTGCGAGAAGCCAATCGCAATTTATACAAATGCTCATGGATCAACTGACGGAAGAAGAACGGAATATCGTCATGCGTGGTCGTAATACGAAGTCCTATACTACGGCAAAGAATGCAACAGTACTAGAGTATCGCCACAGTACCGCATTTGAATGCTTGGTGGGATATTTATATTTAACAGATCAGAACGAAAGATTAGAATCGATATTTCTACAAATTGTAGATTTTGTATCAGCACAGAAGAAAGAAAAGAAATAAAAGAAATAGTATGATTCAATAAATCTTAGGGGGAAAAGTTATGAAAATACAGTTGATCAACAAAACTCCGGACTTTTTACGAACAATTTGGACGGCAGCCCGTACATGCTACAGCGCCCAAACGCCTTTGCAGCTATGGAATTCTGAAGTTTCTAGAGAAGAGATGCTACGTCTTGCGAGCAGGATTATTGATTCACAGCACCATAGTGTTGTTGAACATTGTAGTGTAACCTATGCGATAGAAGAGATTAGCCGCACGTTATTGGCGCAATATAGCCGTCATCGCATTGGTATCAGCCTGTCTGTCCAATCCCAGCGCTATGTTACAGAGCTTTCGGAAAAGAATGATGGCTTATTCGATATCGTTATGCCTCCTAAAGTTACAAACAATGAGGAAGCCACCAAAGAATACTTAAGAATCTGTCAAGAAATACAAGATTCCTACGACCGTTTAATTTCTCTTGGAATCCCAAAAGAAGATGCTCGCTTCGTGTTACCTGGCGGTGCTGGCACGAATATGGTCACTACGCTAAACCTTAGAGCGCTCTTTGATTTATATAGAAAGCGCTGCATAACGAAAGGTGCACAATGGGAGATTAAAGACATGGTTCAGGTAATGGTAGATCAACTTCTTGAACAAGAGCCATGGTTAGAACAATTCTTTGCAAAAGAGGGATCGAATGAATAGGGATCGCCCAATGAACCCAAAAAATAGACAAGCGAATCATCCAAATTCCAAGAATAAACCGTCAGAGCAGATGAAGCAGACGAAACAAAAACACACGGAAAAAATAAAAAACAAATTGCCTGAGAATCTACGAAATCAGGAACACCAAATACAAGAACAACGAACAGAAGAAGAAACGGAATTCATGCAAATCGAAGGCAAAAATCCAATTATTGAGGCACTGCGTGCTGGCCAACAGATGGACAAGATTCTAATTGCCGAAGGGCTTCATCAAATAGATGAAATCAAACAATTAGCGTCGGAGCGTGGAGTCAAATATCAATTTGTCACAAGACAGAAGATTGAACAAATTGCTACGACGAAAGTGAACCAAGGGCTTATCGCATTTGTAGCTCATGCTCAATATATCGAGATGGATCAATGGTTAGATAGTTTGGATATGTCTAAGAACCCGGTAGTAGTTATGCTGGCGGAATTACAGGATCCTCATAATGTGGGTTCGATTATACGTTCGGCAGAAGCATCAGGAGTAGCGGGTGTGGTAATTGCGAAGCATCGATCGGTAGGGATAACTGCCACGGTAGCGAAATCTTCGGCTGGCGCTGTAGCGCATATGCCAATTATCCGTGTTACGAATCTGGCACAATCCTTGGAAGAGATGAAAGCGCGCGGATTTTGGGTTGTAGGTACAGATGCCAAAGCAGACAAGCACTACTATGACATACAATATAATATGCCAACCGTTTTAATTATTGGCAGTGAAGGTAAGGGTATGGGTCCTTTACTGGAGAAGAAGTGTGATTATTTGACGAAGATACCGATGCTTGGTAACGTAACTTCTCTAAATGCTTCGGTAGCTGCAGGTATCATGCTATTTGAAATAGTGAAACAGCGACTACGATAGAAAGATGTGACTTCATGGAGATTCTAGTAGTAGATGGGTATAATGTAATCGGTGCCTCAATAGAATTGTCAGAACTTAAAGAGGTAAGCCTTGAGGAATCGAGGAACAGGTTACAAGAGGACCTTATGGAATATAGTGCATATACGGGTAGGAAAGTAATTCTTGTTTATGATGCCCATCTTACCAAAGGGACTACTAGTAAGACTACAATGAATAATATCGAGGTGCATTTCACGAATGAAGGGAAAACGGCTGACGAATATATAGAAAAGCTTGTTGCGGGCCTAATAAAGCCAAAAAGCAATACAAAAGTGTATGTAGCTACGTCCGATCTATTAGAACAGCGTTTGGTGTTTGGGCTAGGTGCACTGCGCGTATCGTCTCGTGAACTATTAATAGAAATCAAGATGATGAAAGACCAAATATCAAACGACATCCATCGACATAGTGCAGTTTCGCCGCGAATGAATCGACGAATAAATCCAGAAATCGCTAAAATTTTTGAAAGTTGGCGTAGGCAATAAATTGGAAGTGGATAGAAGTTGACGTAATTTGGCGACATAATGTATAATTATCCTAGCTATGTTCATGGAGGGGATTCATTTTGGTAGTTAACACGAAACTTAACAACATAACAACTACCCTTCATGTAATGGAAGATGAGGATTTGTTAACGAATATTCATAAAGGCGATGAAATTGCTTTAGAATATTTAATCAATAAGTATAAGAATTTTGTTCGTGCGAAAGCAAGGTCATACTTTCTTATTGGTGCAGACCGCGAAGATATTATCCAAGAAGGGATGATTGGCCTTTATAAATCGATTCGCGATTTTAAAGGGGATAAGCTTTCTTCGTTTAAGGCTTTTGCCGAATTGTGCATTACTCGACAAATTATTACAGCCATTAAAACAGCGACAAGACAAAAACATATCCCACTAAACTCTTACATTTCATTAGACAAGCCTATATATGATGAAGATTCCGATCGAACGTTATTGGACGTGATTTGTGGAACGAAAGTAACAGACCCTGAAGAGCTCATTATTAACCAAGAAGAATTTGACGATATTGAAATTAAGATGGCTGAGATATTGAGCGACCTTGAGCGAAAAGTGTTGATGCTATATCTGGATGGCCGTTCTTATCAAGAAATAGCCGTCGATTTAGATCGCCATGTGAAATCGATAGATAATGCCTTACAAAGGGTAAAGCGGAAATTAGAGAAGTACCTGGAAGATCGAGACTTGCCCATTGAAATATAGTGAAACATAAATGGGGCCCTGAAGGGCTCCATTTATGTTTGCATAGATTTTTTCTTGAAAAAAAGGAACTTTATTGACATTGGATTCTGTTTGTGATAAATTACTTTAGGTAACCGTGAGAAAATAGGATTCTTGCGACATAGATATTTTGACTCTAGGAGGTGTTCCCGTGCGCGTAATCGTTACTTTGGCTTGCACAGAATGCAAAAGACGTAACTACTCATCTAAGAAAAACAAGAAAAACAACCCAGATCGTATCGAATTCAAGAAGTACTGCCCTTACTGTAATTCACACACATCACACAAAGAAACTCGTTAATACCTGGTAGTCGCACGCGGAAAGAAGGTGTTGAAATGTCATTTGTTGAAAAAATCAGAGGTGGTTTAACAAGCACCAAAGAGTTTATTGTCGAAGGATGGCATGAACTGAAAAAGGTTCGTTGGCCAAACCGCAAGGAACTTAAGGGTTATACGGCTGTAGTACTGAGTGTAGTTGTCGGTATTACTTTGTATTTCTATGTGTTTGATTTGGCGTTGAAATACGTGTTGAACTTATTCTTTTAAAGTTGAGTTGGTTGGGAGGGTAATATTCCAAAATCATGGAAAAACACTGGTATGTAGTTCATACCTATTCAGGGTATGAAAATAAAGTTAAGGCGAATCTGGAAAAGCGCGTGGAATCTATGAATATGTTAGATAAGATTTTTCGCGTGCTAGTACCGATGGAAGAAACATCTGAAACTAAAAACGGAAAAAAGAAAATCGTCATGAAAAAAGTGTTTCCAGGGTATGTACTTGTGGAAATGGTTATGACTGACGATTCTTGGTATGTCGTTAGAAACACACCGGGCGTGACTGGTTTTGTTGGTTCTTCAGGTTCAGGTTCTAAGCCTAGCCCGCTCCAACCTGACGAAGTTAAAAGACTCCTCAAGAAAATGGGCGTAGAGGTAACTAGGGTAAACATTGACTTTAGTGTAAAGGAAAATGTTCGAGTTACAGAAGGTCCGTTTAATGATTTTGTTGGAATCGTCGAGGAAATTAATCACGAAAAAGGGAAGCTAAAAGTTTTAGTTTCTATGTTTGGTAGAGAGACCCCAGTTGAGCTTGATTTTACTCAAGTGGAAAAAATATAGGTTTCTAGTGTAAGGCTATGGTTTGCATAGGCTTTTCAAGTGGGAGGGAATCATCCCGTATACCACATATTGGACAAGGAGGTGTATTGATATGGCTAAAAAAGTCATTAAGGTGATAAAGCTTCAAATTCCTGCTGGTAAAGCAAATCCAGCGCCACCAGTTGGTCCTGCATTAGGTCAAGCGGGTGTTAACATCATGGGATTCTGTAAAGAATTCAATGCTCGTACAGCGGAACAAGTGGGTTTAATTATCCCAGTTGAAATCACAGTTTACGAGGATCGTTCATTTATCTTCATCACGAAGACTCCACCAGCAGCAGTTCTATTAAAGAAGGCAGCAGGTATCGAGTCTGGTTCAGGAGAGCCTAACAAGAAGAAGGTTGCTACTGTAAATAGAGATAAAGTTCGTCAAATCGCTGAAGAAAAAATGGAAGACTTAAATGCAGCAAGTGTTGAAGCTGCTATGCGCATGATTGAAGGTACTGCTCGCAGTATGGGTATCGTGATAGAAGGTTAGTCAACAGATATGGGTTGGTGCTTAGCGCCAGCCCTCGTTAGTGGGAGGTATCAACCGCTAATACCACAAAGGAGGATATTTTATTATGGCGAAACATGGTAAGAAGTATTTAGAAGCTTCGAAGCTTGTAGATAAAGAAACTGCTTATGATCCAGAACAAGCAGTAGAATTAGCGAAAAAGACGACTGTAGCAAAATTCGATGCTACTGTTGAAGTTGCTGTTCGTTTAGGAGTAGATCCTAAGAAGGCAGACCAACAACTTCGTGGTGCTTTAGTATTGCCACATGGCACAGGCAGAACACAACGCGTGTTAGTATTTGCTAAAGGCGAAAAGGCAAAAGAAGCAGAAGCTGCTGGTGCAGATTTTGTTGGTGATGACGACATGATCGCTAAGATTTCTGGCGGATGGTTTGATTTTGATGTAGTAGTAGCAACACCTGACATGATGGCTAACGTGGGTAAGCTTGGTCGTGTACTTGGACCTAAGGGCTTAATGCCAAACCCTAAAACGGGAACTGTTACATTTGATGTTGATCGTGCAGTGAAAGAAATTAAAGCAGGTAAAATTGAATACCGTGTAGACAAGGCTGGAAACATCCATGCGCCTATCGGTAAAGTATCTTTTGACGATGTTAAGTTAATTGAAAACTTAACGGCAGTGATTGATACATTAAAGCGTGTTAAGCCTGCAGCTGCAAAAGGGCAATATGTTAGAAATATTACTCTATCAACAACAATGGGTCCTGGTGTTCGCGTAAACTTACAAAAGTTCCTATAGGATTCAACGGTTTGTTTGAAGTTGTTGACTTTAGATAAACGTTATGATATAGTATCATCTGTTCGACAAAAAATGAATACTCCGTAGACAGTAGGTTGCTTAGGCATAAAATATCCTACCGAGGTAAAGCTTGAATGCATAGTAATCAATTGATTTGATTCCTTATGATATTTATTGCCCTCGCGTGTCTGCGAGGGCTTTGTTTATTCTCAGAATAGAAAAGAAGCTATATTTCATTGATATTTGAAACCAGGAGGTGTGTTCATGGGCGTTCGTGAGGAAAAAGCACAAGTTGTTGAGCTATTAGTTGAGAAAATTCAAAATAGCAAAAGCACAATTGTAGCTGACTACCGTGGATTGAATGTTAAGCAAGTAACAGAGCTTCGTAAGAAACTTCGTGAAAGTGGAATCGAGTTTAAAGTAGTGAAAAATACTCTAACTCGTCGTGCTACTGAAAAGACGAATTTTACTGCTCTTGATGAAGTTTTAGTAGGACCTACTGCAATTGCATTTGGTGAAGAAGATGCAGTTACTGCAGCAAAGGTACTAGTTGACTTTGCTAAGAAAAACGACAAGCTTGAAATTAAAGGTGGAATCGTTGAAGGTCAAGTAGTAAGTGTGGATGAAATTAAAGCACTTGCAAGCCTGCCTTCACGCGAAGGACTTATCTCTATGTTCTTAAGCGTTCTTCAAGCACCTGTGCGTAACTTCGCATTGGCAGTTAAAGCAGTTGCTGAAAAGAATGGAGATACGCAACAAGCGTAATCACGAAAAAATTTTAATTTAACTATAACGGGAGGTTTTTTACGTGTCAAAAGAGCAAATCATTGAAGCGATTAAAGGTATGAATGTATTAGAATTAAACGAGCTTGTTAAAGCTATCGAAGAAGAGTTTGGTGTAACTGCTGCAGCTCCTGTAGCTATGGTTGGTGGCGCTGTTGCTGAAGCTGCTGAAGAGCAATCAGAATTTGATGTAATTCTTACAAATGCTGGAGCTTCTAAAATCAATGTAATTAAAGTTGTTCGTGAGTTAACTGGCTTAGGCTTAAAAGAAGCTAAAGCTGTTGTTGACGGTGCTCCTGCACCTCTTAAAGAGAAAATCGGTAAAGAGGAAGCAGAAGCAATCAAAGCTAAGCTTGAAGAAGCTGGCGCTGTTGTTGACATTAAGTAGTCATATGATAATAAAACCCTTGTCTATGGGCAGGGGTTTTTATTATCGAAATTTCAGTAATTGGTATAATTTGATGGATTATGCCGAAGCTAGAAGTAGACTGTGTCAGGAGTGAAGCGCGTGGATTATTATTATAGTAAGAACCCGCAAGTTAGCTCGAATGAATCTACTATTAAAGCGCATTTGCGAGGGAACGAATGGACTTTTGTTTCGGACGCAGGAGTCTTTTCTAAAAAAGGCATTGATTTTGGCTCTCGGCTATTAGTAGAAACAATTCAAATCACGAATGGTGAATCGCTATTAGATTTAGGGTGTGGTTATGGAGTTGTAGGAATTGTGTTAGCTTATGAGACGCCAGCAGGCAGAATTCTAATGACCGATATCAATGAGCGTGCGATTTCGCTTGCTCGCAAAAATTGTATAATCAACCTTGTTAGAAATGCCAATCAATTAGTGAGCGATGGCTTTGAACAAGTCCCGCGTACACCATTTCATCATATCGCACTGAACCCGCCAATACGGGCAGGGAAAGCTAAAATCTATAGTATGTTTGAAGACTCAGTACAATTTCTTGACGAAAAAGGCTCTTTTTGGATTGTCATGCACAAGAAGCATGGCGCAATGTCTGCGGTGAAAAAGTTAGAAAGTATGTATAAAACCGTAGAAATTGTCAATAAAGAGAGCGGATATCAAATAATAAAGGCAACGAACGGTTGACAAAAATAGATGCGCATTGACACGAAAAAATGCTTGTGATATTATGATTTAATGTATAATAATCAGTTTTTTTGTGAAAAATGGTTTTTATCCATTTTTTATTTTTGTTTGCACGAAAACGGGCATGAGGGGTGAAAGTCATTGGCGGGCAAGTTGGTTACATACGGAAAACGTCAACGCAGGAGCTATTCGAGTATTAGAGAGGTTTTGGAACTGCCAAATCTTATTGAGATTCAGCAAGCCTCCTATCGATGGTTTCTAGAGAATGGACTTAGGGAAATGTTTGAAGATATATCCCCAATTCAAGATTTTACTGGGAATCTAGTCCTTGAGTTTATTGATTATCAATTAGGTGATCCAAAGTATTTAGTAGATGAATCAAAAGAAAGAGACGCAACTTACGCTGCTCCTCTTAGGGTTAAGGTTAGACTTATCAACAAGGAGACAGGGGAAGTAAAAGAGCAAGAAGTATTTATGGGAGATTTCCCATTGATGACAGAAACGGGTACCTTTGTAATTAACGGAGCAGAACGCGTTATTGTCAGTCAGCTTGTTAGATCCCCAAGTGTGTATTTTAGTTTAAAAAACGATAAAACTGGTAAAGAGACCTACACGGCTACTGTGATTCCAAATCGTGGCGCTTGGCTTGAACTTGAGATTGATGCGAAGGATATTATCTATGTGCGCATTGATCGTACGAGAAAGCTACCTGTTACGGTTCTTTTGCGTGCCCTTGGTTTTGGTAGCGATGTAGAGATATTGGATCTTTTCGGTGAAAACCAGTTTATAAAGAATACATTAGAAAAAGACAACACAGATAATACGGAGAAGGCATTACTTGAGATCTATGAAAGGCTTCGCCCTGGTGAGCCACCTACGGTAGATAATGCAAAGAGTTTGCTATACTCTAGATTTCTAGATCCAAAACGCTACGATTTAGCGAGTGTTGGTCGATATAAAATCAATAAAAAGCTGCATATTAAAAATCGTATCTTCAATCAAAAGCTAGCAGAAACCATTGTGGACAAAAACACTGGTGAAATTATAGCGGAAGCTGGAGATTTAATCGATAGAAGACTATTAAATAAGTTAATAGCTTTAATCGAAGAGGGCATTCTTGACACTTCTGTCATGCCGCATAACGGAGTTCTAGAAGATGAGCCTGTGAACCTGCACTCCCTTAAGATATATTCACCACTCGAAGATGGCGAAGTCATTCGTGTCATTAGCAATGGTGCCATTGATAAAAAAGTTAAAAACATTACAGGGTCCGATATCGTAGCATCATTAAACTACTTTATCAATCTATTGCAAGGGGTAGGTGATGTTGATGATATCGACCACCTTGGTAATAGAAGACTTCGTACAGTCGGCGAGCTTTTACAGAATCAATTCCGTATCGGTTTATCGCGTATGGAACGTGTAGTACGTGAACGCATGTCAATCCAAGACATTAATGCAATTACGCCACAAGCGTTAATTAACATTCGTCCAGTAATTGCTTCTATTAAAGAGTTTTTTGGAAGTAGCCAGTTGTCCCAGTTCATGGACCAGACAAACCCGCTAGCAGAATTAACGCATAAGCGCCGTTTATCTGCGTTAGGGCCTGGTGGTTTGACAAGAGAAAGAGCCGGCTTCGAAGTTCGTGACGTCCATCACTCTCACTACGGCAGAATGTGCCCGATTGAGACACCAGAAGGACCGAACATTGGACTGATTAACTCCTTATCCACATATGCAAGAATCAACGAATATGGTTTTATCGAAACTCCATATCGAAAAGTAGATCAAGATTCCAATCAAGTAACAGAGAAAATTGATTATTTAACAGCTGACGAAGAAGATAATTTCGTAGTAGCACAGGCGAATGCTGAGCTTAACGAAGATGGAAGCTTTACAAATGATCAAGTGGTATGCCGCTATCGTGATGAGATACAGCCAGTGAATCGTGACAAGATTGACTATATGGACGTATCGCCAAAGCAAGTTGTTTCTGTAGCTACGGCGCTTATTCCTTTCTTAGAAAATGATGACGCCAACCGTGCTCTAATGGGATCAAACATGCAACGTCAGGCAGTACCTCTGTTAGTAACAGACGCACCTCTCGTAGGCACAGGGATGGAGCACAAAGCTGCGAAAGATTCAGGAGTTGTAACGACGATTCGTCACGATGGAGTGATTGAATTAGTTACAGCGAATGAG
This sequence comes from Desulfuribacillus stibiiarsenatis, assembly GCF_001742305.1. Lineage (NCBI taxonomy): Bacteria > Bacillati > Bacillota > Desulfuribacillia > Desulfuribacillales > Desulfuribacillaceae > Desulfuribacillus > Desulfuribacillus stibiiarsenatis. The sequence goes on from NZ_MJAT01000005.1 coordinate 51,592, forward strand.
ATACGTGTAAGAAGAATAGCAGAAGTTGATGGCAAGCAAGTCAAAGGTGACGTCGACGTTTATAAATTACAAAAATTTGTTCGTTCTAACCAAGGGACATGTATCAACCAGCGACCAATTTGCAAGCTGGGAGACCATGTGAGAAAAGGTGATATCGTAGCAGATGGACCAGCTACTGATATGGGAGAACTAGCATTAGGAAGAAATGTATTAGTAGCATTTATGACTTGGGAAGGTTATAACTACGAGGATGCGATTCTATTATCTGAAAAGCTAGTAAAAGAAGATGTATATACTTCTGTTCATATTGAAGAGTATGAATCGGAAGCTAGAGATACAAAGCTAGGCCCTGAAGAAATAACACGCGACATACCGAACGTCGGTGAAGATGCTTTGAAGAATCTTGATGAGCAAGGTATTATCCGTATCGGTGCCGAGATCAAGCCAGGAGACATTTTAGTTGGTAAAGTTACGCCAAAGGGTGTTACGGAATTAACAGCCGAAGAGCGACTTTTACATGCAATTTTCGGTGAAAAGGCAAGAGAGGTAAGAGATACTTCATTGCGCGTTCCTCATGGTGAAGAAGGTATTGTAGTCGACGTTAAGATTTTCACTCGTGAAAATGGCGATGAGCTTCCACCTGGTGTGAATCAACTGGTCCGTGTATACATTGCGCAGAAACGTAAAATCTCTGTAGGGGATAAGATGGCAGGACGCCACGGTAACAAGGGTGTTATTGCACGTATTATGGCAGAAGAAGATATGCCGTTCTTACCGGATGGAACTCCAGTGCAAGTAGTTCTTAACCCGCTTGGTGTACCTTCACGTATGAATATTGGTCAAGTACTAGAAACCCACTTAGGGATGGCGGCTCGTTATTTAGGAATACACATGGCAACCCCGGTATTTGACGGAGCAACAGAAGAAGATGTATTTGATGCATTAGAGGAAGCGAGATTGCCAAGAGATGGCAAGACCGTCCTATATGATGGAAGATCAGGAGAAGAGTTTGAAAGTCATGTAACCGTAGGGGTTATGTACATGTTGAAACTTGCTCACATGGTTGATGACAAGATTCATGCTCGTTCGACTGGACCATACTCTTTAGTAACGCAACAACCCTTGGGTGGTAAAGCACAGTTTGGTGGACAGCGTTTTGGAGAGATGGAGGTATGGGCACTTGAAGCATATGGTGCCGCGTACACGCTTCAAGAAATCCTCACAGTTAAGTCCGATGATGTCATCGGCCGTGTGAAGACTTATGAAGCAATCGTTAAAGGTGAAAACGTACCAGAGCCAGGAGTTCCGGAATCGTTTAAAGTATTGATTAAAGAACTTCAAAGTCTTGGTATGGATGTAAAAATCCTATCGGCGAACGAAGAAGAAATCACTATGCGCGAATCGGATGATGATGATGAGTCACCTGATAAGTTGAACTTAAGCATCGATGATATTATCGAAAATGAAGGAAAATAGATTAACATAGGGGGAATGACCCTTGTTGGATGTCAATAACTTTGAAAGTATGAAAATAGGATTAGCATCACCGAACAAGATTCGTTCATGGTCTTTTGGTGAGGTTAAAAAACCTGAAACGATTAACTACAGAACGTTAAAGCCGGAGAAAGAAGGTCTTTTCTGTGAAAAGATCTTCGGTCCTACCCGCGACTGGGAATGTCATTGCGGTAAGTACAAGCGTGTTCGCTATAAAGGCGTTGTTTGTGATCGCTGTGGCGTTGAAGTGACAAAGGCTAAAGTTCGAAGAGAGCGTATGGGGCACATTGAATTAGCAGCACCTGTATCGCACATTTGGTATTTTAAAGGCATCCCTAGTAGAATGGGTCTTGTCCTTGACATGTCACCGAGGGCTTTGGAAGAGGTAATTTATTTCGCAGCTTATGTGGTAACGGATGCAGGGGAGACAACTCTAGATAAGAAGCAACTACTATCTGAGAAAGAATACCGCAGCTATAAAGATAAGTATGGTGATAGCTTCAAAGCATCAATGGGTGCGGAAGCAATTAAGAAGTTACTTCAAGACATTAACATCGAAAAAGAGAGTGCTCAGCTAAAAGAAGAGCTAAAAACGGCACAAGGTCAACGCAAGAACAAAGTTACAAAACGATTAGAAGTGCTGGAATCTTTTAAAGCATCTGGCAATCTACCAGATTGGATGATTCTTGACGTACTTCCAGTCATCCCACCGGAGCTACGCCCAATGGTACAGTTAGATGGTGGACGTTTTGCAACTTCTGACCTGAACGATTTATATCGCCGCGTGATTAACCGTAATAACCGTTTGAAGCGTTTATTAGATTTAGGCGCACCAGAAATCATTGTACAAAATGAAAAACGCATGCTTCAAGAAGCGGTCGATGCATTAATTGACAACGGAAGAAGAGGTCGTCCTGTAACAGGTCCTGGTAACAGACCACTAAAATCTTTAAGCCATATGCTTAAAGGAAAGCAAGGGCGTTTCCGTCAGAACCTATTAGGTAAGCGTGTTGACTATTCTGGTCGTTCCGTTATCGTAGTAGGCCCGAACTTAAAGATGTATCAGTGCGGATTACCGAAGAAGATGGCGCTTGAGCTATTTAAACCTTTTGTTATGAAAGAGTTAGTAGCCAAGAAGATTGCCCATAATATCAAGAGTGCAAAACGTAAGGTTGAGCGTGTACATCCAGAAGTGTGGGATGTTTTAGAAGATGTAATTCGCGAGCATCCAGTACTGTTGAACCGTGCCCCTACATTGCATAGATTAGGAATTCAGGCATTCGAACCTGTACTTGTAGAAGGAAAAGCAATTCGTTTGCATCCTCTGGTATGTACAGCATATAACGCGGACTTTGACGGTGACCAAATGGCCGTCCACGTGCCATTATCATCTGAAGCTCAAGCAGAAGCTCGACTTTTGATGCTTGCATCAAATAACATTCTAAATCCTAAGGATGGGAAACCAGTTGTAACACCTACCCAGGACATGGTATTAGGTTGCTATTACCTAACGATCACGAAAAAGGGTGACAAGGGCGAAGGAAGCATATTCTCGAACCCTAATGAAGCAATTTTGGCGTACCAAGTAGGGAAGACTTCGCTACATGCATTAGTAGCAATACCGGCGAAAACTTTAGGAAAAACTAGTTTCAATGAAAAACAACAAAACGCATTTCTTGTGACTACTGTTGGTAAGATTATTTTTGATGAGATATTCCCTCCAGAATACCCGTTTATTATGGAGCCAACGGCGAGTAACATGACCGATCGTATTGATGATCGTTTCTTTATCTTTGAAAAGGGAACGAACATTAAAGAGTTCATTGAAAAACTAGACGAAGTACCAGCATTGACGAAGGGAAATCTAGGGAAAATTATCGGTGAATGTTTTGATCGATACAAAACAACTAGAACTGCCCAAATCCTTGATAAACTTAAGGCTCTTGCGTTCCAATATGCTACAAAAGCAGGGATCACGATTGCCGTTTCTGATATCATTGTTCCAGATGAGAAGCATACAATTCTAGCAGCAGCAGAAGAAAAAGTAGAAACAGTAGTTAAGCAATTTAAACGTGGTCTAATTACAGACAACGAAAGATACGACCGTATTATCTCCATTTGGAGTGCAGCTAAGGATGAGCTTACAAAGGCACTTATGTCAACCCTTGACCGCAACAACTCCATTTATATGATGGCTAACTCTGGTGCCCGTGGTAACGTATCGCAGATCACTCAGTTAGCAGGTATGCGTGGACTTATGGCAAATCCTTCAGGACGTATCATTGAATTACCAATCAAATCAAACTTCCGTGAAGGATTAACAGTACTTGAGTACTTTATCTCGACACACGGTGCGCGTAAAGGTTTGGCCGATACAGCCTTAAGAACAGCTGACTCAGGATACTTAACACGTCGTCTTGTTGACGTAGCACAGGATGTAATTGTTCGTGAGAACGACTGTGGTACAGAACGCTACCTCGAAGTTGAAGAAATGCGTGATGGAAGTGAAATTATTCAAGATTTACATGATCGTATGGTAGGTCGTGTAACCTTTGGAGAAGTCGTTCATCCAGAAACAAATGAAGTGATTGTAGCAGATGCTGAGATGATTGATGATGCGAAAGCAAGTCGAATTCTAGCGGCTGGAATCAAGAAAGTCAAAATTCGTTCCATCATTACTTGCAAAACAAGTCATGGTGTATGCATAAAATGCTACGGAAGAAACCTTGCAACAGGTCACAATGTAGAAATCGGTGAAGCGGTAGGAATTATTGCTGCTCAATCGATTGGGGAACCAGGTACACAGTTAACAATGCGTACGTTCCATACAGGTGGAGTAGCAGGGGACGACATCACACAAGGTTTACCGAGAATTCAGGAGCTATTTGAAGCGCGTAACCCGAAAGGGCAAGCAGTAGTATCGGAAATCGAAGGTAAGGTCGTTGAAATTCGCGATATTAAAGGCAAGCGTGAAGTTGAAATCCAGAATGACCGCGAGAATAAGGTATACCAAATTCCGTATAACTCTCGTATAAAAGTATATAAAGATATGGAAGTTATCCCTGGTCAGGAATTGACGGAAGGATCTATTGATCCAAAAGAACTTTTAGCTGTACGAGGTATTCGCGGAGTTCAGAATTACCTGATTCGTGAAGTACAACGAGTATATCGTTTACAGGGTGTTGATATTGCCGATAAGCACATTGAAGTTATGGTTCGCCAAATGCTAAGAAAAGTTAAAGTTCTAGAAGCTGGAGATACATCATTGCTACCTGGAACATATATCGATATTAGCGATTTTGAAGAAGCTAACAAAGTTGCGTTCCGTGCAGGAAAAGATCCTGCGGTCGCAAGACCAGTGCTATTTGGTATTACCAAAGCATCGTTGGAAACAGATTCCTTCTTATCAGCAGCGTCCTTCCAGGAAACGACTAGAGTTCTTACGGATGCAGCAATCAAAGGTAAGATTGACCGCTTAATCGGACTAAAAGAAAATGTTATCATCGGTAAATTGATTCCTGCCGGAACTGGCATGGCGAGATACCGGAATACAAACATAGAGGTAAGCACACCAGAGGAACCAATAGAGAACGGTGCAACCGTTGTAGCTGAGTAATATTATCACGGGATGTATACAATAATAGCAACATTAAAAAATAATATTGACTTTAGTATTTCTAAGTGCTAATATACTCTAGTGTGTGAATATGGATGAATAGGTTAGGGGGATTCGTTCATTGCCATACCTTAAATTAAAAGATGCTAATCATATAACCATTGGCTCGAAGCAAACACTGAAAGCCATTGAAACAGGAGTGGCACTGGAAGTTCTGATCGCTAAAGATGCAGATCTGAAGGTGACAGTAAAAATTGCAGAAAAATGCAAGGAAAAGAATGTGCCTGTTATATATGTCGATTCTATGAAGAAGCTTGGAAAAGCCTGCGGAATTGAAGTAGGAGCTGCAACAGTAGCAATTACAAAAGCATAACGGATTACAAATGCGTTTTTGATGCGGCGCAGGAAACTTTGCCGCATCAAAGACTTTTCATTTGGAGAAAAATGAATCGCCTGGAACTGTGGGCTTATTTTGAAAGGAGGTGGACGAAAGTGCCAACAATTAACCAATTAGTACGTAAAGGACGTCAAGATAAAATTGAGAAGTCTACTGCTCCTGCTCTTCAAAAGGGATACAATAGCTTCAAAAAGACTCAAACGAACCAAAGCTCACCTCAAAAGCGTGGGGTTTGCACTCGTGTTGGAACAATGACACCTAAGAAGCCTAACTCAGCGCTTCGTAAGTACGCTCGTGTACGTTTAACTAACGGTATTGAGGTTACAGCTTATATTCCTGGAATCGGACACAATCTACAAGAACACTCAGTAGTTCTTGTTCGTGGTGGTCGTGTGAAAGACTTACCAGGGGTGCGTTACCATATTGTACGTGGTGCGCTAGATACTTCTGGCGTTCAGAACAGACTACAAGCTCGTTCTAAGTACGGAGCAAAAAGACCTAAGAAAAAATCATAATATTGCCTAAAATAGGCAAGCGGAATCATTGAATTTCCCGTAAAGGAGGTAACAGAATGCCAAGAAAAGGACCAGTAACTCGTAGAGATGTATTGCCTGATCCAGTTTACAATAGCAAGCTTGTTACACGTTTGATTAACAAGTTGATGATTGATGGAAAGCGTGGAGTATCTCAACGTTTACTATATAACGCATTTGAAATCATTCGTGAGAAAACAGGGCAAAACCCTACTGAAGTTTTCGATCAAGCGCTTAAGAACATTATGCCAGTTCTTGAAGTTAAAGCTCGCCGTGTAGGTGGAGCGAACTACCAAGTTCCAGTAGAAGTTAAGCCTGAAAGAAGAATCACTTTAGGACTTCGTTGGTTAGTAAACTACTCTCGTCTTCGCAATGAGAAGACAATGGAAGAGCGTTTAGCGAATGAAATTTCAGACGCAGCTAACAATGCAGGTGCTAGTGTGAAGAAACGTGAAGAAACACATAAGATGGCAGAAGCAAATAAAGCATTTGCTCACTATCGTTGGTAGGATAAATAGGTTTTACAATTTAAGGAGGATATTCAGTGGCCAGACAATTCTCGCTTGAAAGAACTCGTAACATCGGAATTATGGCTCACATCGACGCTGGTAAGACGACAACAACTGAGAGAATTCTGTTCTACACAGGTCGTCTTCACAAAATCGGTGAAGTTCATGATGGTGCCGCTACAATGGACTGGATGGAACAAGAGCAAGAGCGTGGTATCACAATAACTTCTGCTGCAACTACTGCACAATGGAAAGAGCATCGCATCAATATCATTGACACACCTGGACACGTAGACTTCACAGTTGAAGTTGAACGTTCATTGCGTGTTCTTGATGGAGCTGTAGGTGTATTCTGTGCTAAGGGTGGGGTTGAACCTCAGTCTGAAACAGTTTGGAGACAAGCAGATAAGTACCACGTTCCTCGTATTGGCTATGTTAACAAGATGGATATCATGGGTGCTGACTTCTATAGAGCAGTATCAATGATGCGCGATCGTTTAAAAGCTAATGCAGTTCCTGTTCAATTACCAATTGGAGCCGAGGATACATTCCAAGGAATCATAGATTTGATTGAAATGAAAGCTTACATCTATCTTGATGACTTAGGCACTCAAAGTGAAGCTCGTGAAATCCCTGCCGATCTTAAGGATAAAGCAGATGAATATCGTGGGATTCTTTTAGATGCTGTCGCAGAGTTAGATGAAGAGCTTATGATGAAATACCTTGAAGGTGAAGAGCTTACGAATGAAGAAATTAAAGTAGCCCTTCGCAAAGGAACATGTAATGTTCAAATCACTCCTGTTTTCTGCGGATCTTCTTATAAGAATAAAGGTGTACAATTCTTACTTGATGGTGTTATTGCTTACATGCCTGCACCAACAGATGTACCAGACATTAAAGGTACATTAGAAGATGAAGTAGAAGCAGTTCGCAAATCTAGTGACTCTGAACCTTTCGCAGCATTAGCATTTAAGATTATGACTGACCCATTCGTTGGTAGATTAACATTCTTCCGCGTTTACTCAGGAACTATCGAAAGCGGTTCTTACGTATTGAACTCTACTAAGAACAAGCGCGAGCGTTTAGGTCGTATTCTGCAAATGCACGCAAACCACCGTGAAGAAATCAAAACGGTTTACTCTGGTGACATTGCTGCAGCAGTAGGATTGAAAGATACAACAACTGGTGACACACTATGTGACGAAAAGAACCCAATTGTTCTTGAGTCAATGGTATTCCCTGATCCAGTAATCGACGTAGCAATCGAGCCAAAATCAAAAGCTGACCACGATAAGATGTCAATCGCTCTTAACAAGCTGGCAGAAGAAGATCCAACGTTCAGAACGCATACGGACGAAGAAACAGGTCAAACAATTATCTCTGGTATGGGTGAGCTTCACCTTGAGATTATCGTTGACCGTATGATGAGAGAATTCAAAGTACAAGCTGATGTAGGTAAGCCACAGGTAGCTTACAGAGAAACTTTCCGCTCTAGCGCGAAGGTTGAAGGTAAGTTCGTTCGACAATCAGGTGGACGTGGACAATTCGGTCACGTTTGGGTTGAGTTCGAGCCACAAGAGCAAGGTAAGGGATATGAGTTTATTAACAAGGTAGTGGGTGGAGCAATTCCTAAGGAATACATCCCTGCAGTTGATGCTGGTATCAAAGAATCTCTACAAAACGGTGTACTAGCGGGTTACCCACTAGTAGACGTAAAAGCAACACTCGTAGATGGATCTTACCATGATGTTGACTCATCAGAAATGGCATTCAAAATTGCTGGTTCGATGGCGTTAAAAGCAGCGAAGGTTAAGTGCGACCCTGTTCTTTTAGAGCCAATCATGAAGGTTGAAGTAACGGTTCCTGAGGACTACATGGGAGATATCATGGGTGACGTAAACTCACGTCGTGGCCGTGTAGATGGAATGGAGACTCGTTCAGGTGCATCTGTTGTAAGAGCATTTGTACCACTTTCTGAAATGTTCGGTTACTCTACAACTTTACGTTCAAAAACACAAGGTCGTGGAGTATACTCTATGGAATTCGCTCATTATGAGCAAGTACCTAAGAACATTGCTGAAGAGATCATTAAGAAGACACAAGGCTAATAATAAGCATAATCTTAAATTATGCTACATGATTTAAGAAAACATAGAAAATCAAATTATTCAAAAATATTAAGGAGTGAATGTTTACAATGGCAAAAGCTAAATTTGAAAGAAATAAGCCACATTGCAACGTTGGTACAATCGGACACGTTGACCATGGTAAAACTACTTTAACAGCTGCTATTACAACAGTATTAGCAACTCGCGGTTTCGCAAAAGCTATGGACTACGGTTCAATCGACGCTGCTCCAGAAGAGCGCGAGCGCGGTATCACAATTTCTACTGCACACGTTGAGTATGAAACTGAAAATCGTCACTATGCACACGTTGACTGCCCAGGCCATGCTGACTATGTTAAAAACATGATCACTGGAGCTGCTCAAATGGACGGAGCGATCTTAGTAGTATCTGCTGCTGATGGTCCAATGCCACAAACTCGTGAGCACATCCTTCTTTCTCGCCAAGTAGGCGTACCTCACATCGTTGTATTCTTAAACAAGTGCGACATGGTTGATGATGAAGAACTACTTGAGTTAGTAGAAATGGAAGTACGTGACCTATTATCTGAGTATGAATTCCCTGGAGACGATATTCCAATCGTTAAGGGTTCTGCTTTAAAAGCATTAGAAGATCCAACTGGTGAGTGGGCTGCTAAAATCGACGAGCTAATGGCTGCTGTTGATAGCTACATTCCACAACCAGAGCGTCAAAAAGACAAGCCTTTCTTAATGCCTGTTGAGGACGTGTTCTCAATCACTGGTCGTGGTACAGTTGCTACTGGTCGTGTTGAGCGTGGACAGCTTAAGACAACTGACGAAGTTGCAGTTGTAGGACTTAAGGAAGAAACTAAGAAGTATGTTTGCACAGGAATCGAAATGTTCCGTAAGATTCTTGATTATGCAGAAGCTGGTGACAACATCGGTGCATTACTTCGTGGTGTTGACCGTAAAGATATCGAGCGTGGTCAAGTATTATGTAAGCCAGGTTCAATCACTCCACACACTCAATTCGTTGGAGAAATCTACGTATTAAGTAAAGAAGAAGGTGGACGTCATACTCCATTCTTCGCTAACTACCGTCCTCAGTTCTACTTCCGTACAACTGATGTAACTGGTATCATCACATTACCAGAAGGTTCTGAAATGGTAATGCCTGGTGACAACGTAAACCTAACAGTAGACCTAATTGCACCAATCGCTATCGAAGAAGGAACTCGTTTCGCGATTCGTGAAGGTGGACGTACAGTTGGAGCAGGCGTTGTAACTAAAATCCTTAAGTAATAATTCAATAACTAAGAGTGCCTAAAGCATTCTAGAAACTACTGAGATGATTCTCGGTAGTTTTTTTATTGTAGGTAGTTTTTGTTGACTGAAGGGATTCCCTTAACACGCACGTCTAAAGATATATGCACAGTTAAAACAAAGGATTTTAATAGGAAAGAGTAGGCGTAATCATGAAGACGTGGAAAGTTGGAAGAATTACTTTAGGTTTGTTTTTAACAGGTATTACTAGCCTTATTATCTTTACTGTACAATCAGTTGGAGTATTACCTATGATTAAAGATGCTATAACAAGAACTCGTCATTCAATTGAAATTAATAAAACAATCGAAATAACTGAAAGAGCACAGGATTAGAATTGCAAATACTAAATAGCAATATTACTATCCAACAATAAATCTTCAACAATAATCTTCAATTAATAAATCTTCAATAAAAAAACTAATATATAATAACAATAAGTATAAGAAATATATAGAAATAGGATCGGTTCTAAATCCGATCCTATTTCTATATATGTAATTGAGATCTAATCTTTAATCATAGCATCTAAATCAACTCACAATCATCGACTCAGACGTGGGAGTTTACCGTCTTCCCAAAGACTGTATTCAACACCCTTCTTTACAATGAGCAACTTCGCGTAACATCCAGTGCTTAGTGAACATTCGATCAGCTCCTTTCTAAAAATAAGGCTTACTTCATTATATAAAATATTAGGAAAAACATGCATGGTTTTATGTGTAATCAAGAGATTTATCTCAGCGGCATTTCTAATACTCCCGCTTTTATAAGTGTGAGGTAAGTGCCGCCAAGCTTCGAAATAAGTGCAACTAAAGTTCAGGTGGAGTAAAAAATCCATCTGAACTAAGTTTTCATTATAGCCTGTATAAAATACTTAAAAAATATTTAAGAAAAAACTTGCGTAAAACTATGCATTAGTATATAATTTGATATTGTTGACTGCTATGAAGTGGAAGGTTGCCGACACACCAGGCAGGTTTGCCATGGCTGGGTGTCAGGGGAAATTTTCACGGAGAAGTCTATTTTCTAAAATGGGCGATGAAGGGGGTAATTATTATGGCAAAGCAAAAAATTCGTATTCGTTTAAAGGCTTATGATCATCAAGTTCTTGATCAATCAGCAGAGAAGATTGTAAGAACAGCTAAGGAATCAGGTGCAACGGTATCGGGGCCAATTCCATTACCGACAGAAAAGGCTATCTACACAATCCTTAGAGCGGTTCATAAGTACAAAGATTCTCGTGAGCAGTTCGAAATGAGAACTCACAAGCGTTTGATTGATATCATCAATCCAACACCACAAACAGTGGATTCGTTAATGAGACTTGACTTACCGTCAGGCGTTGACATTGAAATTAAGCTGTAAGGACTTGCATAACTAGTAATCCTAGCAAGCAAGAACAATAACTTTAGAAACTACTATACTTAAGAGTATGTTTCAAATAAAGCAAACATGCAATAAAACTGGGAGGTGCAAGCATGACAAAAGGAATCTTAGGCAAAAAACTTGGTATGACTCAAGTTTTCGGCGAAAACGGTCAAGTGTTTCCTGTGACTGTAATCGAAGCTGGACCTTGCGTAGTATTACAAAAGAAGACAATTGAGACTGATGGTTACGAAGCAATCCAAATAGGTTTTGGTGATCAAAAAGAACACCGCACAAACAAGCCTAATCTTGGACACTTCAAAAAAGCAGGATCCACTCCTAAGCGCTTCGTGAAAGAAGTAAGAGGAGTTAATCTAAGCGAGTATGAAGTAGGTAAAGCGGTTACAGTTGAAATCTTTGAAGCTGGTGAAATGGTTGATGTAACTGGTACATCAAAGGGTAAAGGTTTCCAAGGATCAATTAAACGCCATAACTTCTCTCGTGGACCAATGGCACACGGATCTCGTTATCACCGTGGACCGGGATCATTAGGATCGATTGACCCTATGCGCGTTTTCAAAGGTAGACCACTACCTGGCCGTATGGGTGGCGAAAAAGTTACTGTACAAAACCTTCAAATCGTGAAGATTGATACAGAGCGCAACTTACTTCTAATTAAAGGTGCGATTCCAGGCCCTAAAAAGTCAGAAGTTATAATCAAACAAGCGCTGAAAAGCTCGAAATAAGTAATTTTGTTCAGAAAGGAGGACTCGTAAATGCCTAAAGTAGCATTATACAACGTAAATGGAGATCAAGTGGGCGAAATCGAGCTAAGTGAAAGCGTATTTGGTATAGAGCCAAATAAAAGCGTAATCTTTGATGCAGTAGTTATGCAACAAGCAACGTTACGTCGTGGAACACATGCCGTTAAAAATCGTTCAGCAGTAAGAGGTGGAGGCCGTAAACCTTGGAAACAAAAAGGTACAGGTCGCGCTCGTCAAGGTACAATTCGTGCGCCACAATGGAAGGGCGGCGGAGTAGTATTTGGACCAACTCCTCGTAGTTATGCATATAAGTTACCGAAGAAAGTTCGTAGATTAGCGTTAAAATCAGCTCTTTCTTTAAAAGTATTAAATGATGAAATTATGGTATTAGATCAATTACACTTTGATGCACCTAAAACAAAAGAAATGATTAAGGTGTTAAGCAACTTAAAAGTAACGGATAAGACTCTTGTAGTTGGTGTAGATGAAGATATTAACCTATATCTATCAGCTCGCAACATCCCTGGAGTGAAATTTGTTCAAGCAACTGGCATTAACGTTCTAGATCTAGTTGGTCATGACAAGCTTATCATTACTAAAGACGCTGTTTCCAAAGTGGAGGAGGTGTTTGCGTAATGAAAAATCCTCGTGATATCATTAAGAGACCAATCGTTACTGAACAGTCAAGTGCGTTAATGGAGCACAACAAGTACACATTCGAGGTTGACAAAAAGGCGAACAAAACAGAGATTAAGCAAGCAATCGAAACAATCTTTGGTGTGAAAGTCTTAGAAGTTAACACTTTAAATGTAAAAGCAAAACCAAAGCGCTATGGTAGATTCTCTGGATATACAAGCGTTTGGAAAAAGGCAGTAGTTACTTTATCAGCTGATTCTAAAGCAATCGAGTTTTTCGAGGGCGTATAATCACTAGATTAGTAAAAGTTATAAGATAAGTGGATACCACTGGAATATACGAAATGAATAACAAAGGAGGGATAATCCATGGGTATTAAAAAGTACAAACCGACATCACCTGGTCGTAGAAATATGACAGCGTCTGACTTTGCTGAAATTACTACAGACCAACCAGAAAAATCTCTTCTTGCTCCTTTAACGAAGAAGGGTGGACGTAACAACCAAGGTAAACTTACAGTTCGTCATCAAGGTGGTGGACATAAGCGTAAATACCGTATCATCGACTTTAAAAGAACGAAAGATGGTATACCAGGCAAGGTTGCTACAATCGAGTACGATCCAAACCGTACATCTAATATCGCTCTTATCAACTATGCCGATGGAGAAAAGAGATATATCTTAGCCCCTAAGGGATTAAAAGTTGGGGACGTTATTATGTCAGGACCACAGGCTGATATCAAAACAGGAAACGCACTACCATTAAAGAACATCCCTGTAGGTTCAGTCATTCATAATATCGAGCTTAAGCCAGGTAAAGGTGGACAATTAGTTCGTTCTGCAGGAACTTCAGCGCAATTACTTGCGAAAGAAGGAGACTATGCAACAGTTCGTCTAACTTCTGGGGAAATGCGTTTAATCCATTCAGAGTGCCGCGCTTCCATCGGTCAAGTTGGAAACGTTGACCATGAGCTTATCAACATTGGTAAAGCTGGTCGTAATCGTTGGTTAGGAAAGAGACCTACTGTTCGTGGGGTAGTAATGAACCCTGTAGATCACCCGCACGGTGGTGGTGAAGGTAAATCACCAATCGGACGTAAGGCTCCAGTTACTCCTTGGGGTAAGCCGACACTTGGACTTAAAACAAGAAAGAAAAATAAAGCATCAACGAAGCACATCATTCGTAGACGCAAAAAATAACGCGATAAGAGAGCGGTTCGATTCTAAAGAGCGGACCGTCCGCTTGTCACGAAAGGAGGGTACTTTATGGGACGTAGCTTGAAAAAAGGCCCATTTGCAGACGATCATCTAATGAAGAAAGTCGTCGATCAAAATGAGAAGAACGAAAAGAAAGTAATTAAGACTTGGTCTCGCCGTTCAACAATATTTCCTGACTTCATAGGCCATACAATCGCAGTATATGATGGACGCAAACACGTACCTGTTTATGTTTCTGAGGATATGGTCGGGCATAAATTAGGTGAATTTGCACCAACTCGTACCTACAGAGGCCATGCAGGAGACGAGAAAAAATCTGGAAAACGCTAAGCTAGAGAGGAGGTTATCCCGTGGAAGTAAAAGCAGTTGCAAAATATGTTCGCATCGCTCCTCGTAAAGTTCGCCTTGTAGCAGATTTAATTCGTGGGAAAAGTATCGGAGAGGCGATTGCTATCCTTCGCCTTACACCTAAGGCTGCAACAGTAGCAGTGGAAAAAGTTGTTAAATCAGCGGTCGCAAATGCTGAACACAATAACAACTTGAACGTAGATGAGTTAATTGTCAGTGAAATTCGCATCGATGAAGGTCCGACATTAAAGCGTTTCCGCCCACGCGCTCAAGGTAGAGCGAGCAGGATCAATAAACGCACAAGTCATATTAGTGTGAAAGTATCTGAGAAGAAGGAGGGATAATGAGTGGGTCAAAAAGTTAGTCCGGTAGGATTGCGCGTAGGAATTATTAAGGATTGGGAATCTAGATGGTATGCTGGGAAAGATTATGCAGATTTATTGCTTGAAGATATAGCAATTCGTAAATTCGTAAGCAAGCAATTAAAGGATGCTGCAGTTTCTAAGATTGAAATTGAGCGTGCAGCAAATCGTGTAAACGTAACAGTCTTTACTGCTAAGCCAGGTATGGTAATCGGTAAAGGTGGAAGTGAAGTAGAGAATCTTCGTCTTGCGTTAACAAAGATGACAAACAAAAAAGTACACATCAACATTAACGAGATTAAATATCCGGAATTGGATGCATTTTTAGTAGCTGTGTCTATCGCACAACAACTTGAGCGTCGTGTATCTTTCCGTCGTGCTATGAAACAAGCAATTCAACGCACAATGCGTTCAGGAGCTAAAGGTATTCGTACCATGGTATCTGGTCGTCTTGGTGGAGCTGACATTGCTCGTAGCGAAAGTTATAGCGAAGGTACAGTACCTCTTCATACATTGCGTGCAGATATTGATTACGCAACTTTCGAAGCAGATACAACATTCGGTAAGCTTGGTGTGAAAGTTTGGATCTATCGCGGTGAAGTACTTCCTACTAAGAATCGTAACAGTTCGGAAGGAGGCAAATAAACATGTTATTACCAAAGCGCGTAAAATACCGCAGAGAACACCGTGGACGTATGAAGGGTGAAGCAAAAGGCGGGAAAGAAATAGCT
Organism: Desulfuribacillus stibiiarsenatis; assembly: GCF_001742305.1. Classification (NCBI taxonomy): domain Bacteria; kingdom Bacillati; phylum Bacillota; class Desulfuribacillia; order Desulfuribacillales; family Desulfuribacillaceae; genus Desulfuribacillus; species Desulfuribacillus stibiiarsenatis. The sequence goes on from NZ_MJAT01000005.1 coordinate 66,976, forward strand.
TTCGGTGAATATGGTTTACAAGCTTTAGAGCCAGCATGGATTACAAATCGTCAAATCGAGGCAGCTCGTATTGCGATGACTCGTTATATCCGTCGTGGTGGTAAAGTATGGATCAAAATATTCCCATCAAAGCCAGTAACACAAAAGCCTGCTGAGACACGCATGGGTAGTGGTAAAGGTTCTCCGGAACATTGGGTAGCTGTAGTAAAGCCAGGAAGAATTATGTTCGAATTAGCAGGTGTTCCTGAAGAAACAGCTAGAGAAGCACTACGTCTTGCATCTCACAAATTGCCTATCAAAACAAAGTTTGTAAAACGAGATGAAATGGGTGGTGACACAAATGAAAGTTAATGACTTTCGAAATATGACCACTGCTGAAATAGAGCAAAAGATTACAACCTATAAAGAGGAACTGTTTAACCTCCGTTTTCAAATTGCTACTGGGCAATTAGATAATCCTATGCGTATCCGCGAGGTTCGCAAAAATATCGCCCGTGCAAAAACGATCCTAAGAGAAAGAGAATTAGGAATTAACGCCTAATCTTTGAAAAACGAAAGGAGGAACAAAACATGACAGAAGAGCGCAATCAACGCAAAGTGCGTGTCGGTAGAGTCGTAAGTGACAAAATGGATAAGACCATTGTTGTTGCAATAGAGACCTATGTAAATCACCCTCTTTATAACAAGCGCATCAAGAGCACGAAAAAATTCAAGGCTCATGATGAGAATAACGTAGCAAAAATTGGAGACCGTGTAAAAATCATGGAAACTCGTCCAATATCAAAAGACAAATGCTGGAGACTTGTAGAAGTCGTAGAGAAGGCAGTAATTATATAACATTTTCCTGATTCCGAAGGGAGGGAATACTCGTGATTCAAACTCAAACAAGATTGCGTGTCGCTGACAATTCAGGCGCGAAAGAGCTTATGTGTATAAAAGTACTTGGTGGAACGAAGCGTAAATACGCGAACATTGGTGATGTTATCATCTGTTCAGTAAAGCAAGCAACACCAGGAGGAGTTGTCAAAAAAGGAGACGTAGTGAAGGCAGTTGTGGTACGTACAGTTAGTGGCGTACGTCGTAACGACGGTTCATATATTCGTTTTGATGAAAACGCAGCAGTTATTATTAACGACGCTAAAAACCCAAGAGGTACTCGTATATTCGGACCTGTTGCTCGTGAGTTAAGAGATAGTAATTTCATGCGTATCATTTCACTAGCTCCTGAGGTTCTATAATTCAAAGAGCAGGTAGGAGGTGCAACTGTGGCTAAAATGCACGTTAAAAAAGGTGATGAAGTAGTAGTAATCGCTGGTAAAGATAAAGGCAAAAAAGGAAGAGTGTTAACAGCATTCCCTACAGACTCAAAAGTTCTAGTAGAGGGCGTTAACATGGTGAAGAAGCACGCTCGTCCTTCACAGCAAAATCCACAAGGTGGAATCCTAACTCAAGAAGCTCCGATCCACGTTTCTAACGTAATGATCGCAGATCCTAAGACTGGAGCTCCAACTCGAGTAGGAAAAAGCATCTTAAACGATGGTAAAAAAGTAAGGATCGCTAAAAAATCAGGCGAAGCAATAGATAAGTAGTAGACTCTCTTGCACGAAAGGAGGTAACACCTATGAATAGATTAAAAGAAAAATATCAAAGCGACGTACAAACAGCTCTGATGGAGAAGTTCGGTTATACAAGCGTGATGCAAGCTCCTCGTTTGCAAAAAGTAGTAATTAACATGGGCCTTGGTGAAGCAGTTCAAAATCCTAAGATTTTAGACTCTGCAGTACAAGAACTAACGTTAATTTCTGGCCAAAAGCCTGTTGTAACGAAAGCAAAGAAATCAATCGCTGGTTTTAAAATCCGTGAGGGTATGCCAATCGGTTGCAAAGTAACTTTACGCGGACAACGCATGTTCGAGTTTTTAGATAAATTATTTAACGTTGCATTACCACGTGTAAGAGACTTCCGTGGTGTTTCCAAAAAAGGATTTGACGGAAGAGGAAACTATACACTTGGTATTAAAGAACAACTAATATTCCCAGAAATCGAATACGATAAAGTTGATAAAGTTCGAGGAATGGACATTGTTATTGTTACGACTGCAAATACTGATGAAGAGGGCAGAGAATTACTAACACTTATGGGAATGCCATTTGTTAAGTAATTAAACCCACCAACCCAATAAGGAGGGATTACGTAGTGGCAAAAAAGTCAATGATCGTAAAATCGAACCGACCACAAAAGTTCAAAGTTCGTGAATATACGCGTTGTAAGAACTGCGGTAGGCCTCATGCAGTATTACGCAAATTTAAACTGTGCCGTATTTGTTTCCGAGAGTTTGCTTACAAAGGGCAAATCCCAGGAGTCAAAAAAGCTAGTTGGTAATTTTGGGGGCTAAGGAAGGAGGTAAACACTATGACAATGACAGATCCTATTGCTGATATGCTGACTCGCATTCGCAATGCGAATACAGTAGGTCATAAAACAGTTGAAATACCAGGCTCTAACATCAAAAAGGCAATTGCTGATATTTTGAAGAACGAAGGATTTATCAGAGATTACGAGTTTATCGAGGACGGAAAACAAGGTATAATTCGTGCGTTCCTAAAATATGGCGCAAGTGATGAGAAAGTTATTACAGGCCTTAAGAGAATTAGTAAGCCAGGTTTAAGAGTATATGCAGGGAAAGACGAGATGCCTAAGGTTCTTGGTGGACTTGGTATCGCGATCATATCTACATCACAAGGTTTAATCACAGATAAGCAAGCAAGAAAATTGAATGTTGGCGGAGAAGTGCTCGCCTACATTTGGTAATACAGCTGGAATGGAGGTGCAGGAATGTCCCGAATTGGCAAGAAACCAATTGAACTTCCAAGTGGAGTTGAAATAGTTAAAGGTGAAGATTCTATCACAGTAAAAGGTCCAAAAGGAACTCTTACAAAACACTTAAACAAAGAAATGATTGTGAACATAGAGAGTAACGAAATCACTATTGAAAGACCTTCCGACAAGAAAGATCATCGCTCATTACACGGTACTACTCGTACAGTAATTGCGAACATGATTGAAGGTGTAACAAAAGGTTTTGAGAGAAACTTAGAATTAGTTGGTGTTGGTTACCGTGCAGCGAAACAAGGCGAAAAGCTTGTGTTAAGCGTTGGTTACTCACATCCTGTAGAGATTATTGCTGAGCAAGGTCTTGAAATCGAAGTTCCAACTCAAACAAAGATTACTGTAAAAGGTATCGACAAGGAGAAAGTTGGCGCATTAGCAGCTAACATTCGCAGTGTACGTGAGCCTGAGCCATACAAAGGCAAAGGAATCAAATACGAAAACGAAAAGATTCTTCGTAAAGAAGGTAAGACAAGTAAGAAATAAGCTTGCTGATAAAAAAGCTGCTTAGTCGAAACAGTCGAAAAAGAGAAGGGAGTGAATCGCTATGGTGAAACAAGCTGCTAAATCTACTCGTCAGAGAAGACAACTACGTATTCGTAAGAACCTTCAAGGCACTGCTGCGCGTCCAAGATTGAACATTTTCCGTTCAGGCAAGCATATGTATGCTCAACTAATCAATGATGATTTGGGCGTAACATTAGCTGCTGCATCTACTCTTGACAAAGAAGTCGGACTAGAGGGTAATGGTGGAAACGTAGAAGCTGCTAAAAAAGTTGGCGCATTAGTTGCTAAGAGAGCGATTGACAAAGGCATTACTAAAGTAGTATTTGACCGTGGTGGCTTCTTATATCACGGACGTGTAAAAGCATTAGCTGATTCTGCTAGAGAAGCAGGACTAGAATTTTAATCGATAAATCACAAAGTTAGGAGGGAAAATCAATTGCGTATTGACCCGAGTAAATACGATTTTCAAGAAAAAGTCGTTAGAATTAGCCGTGTTGCGAAAGTAGTAAAAGGTGGTCGACGTTTCAGCTTCAGCGCACTTGTCATCATTGGTGACGGTCATGGTGTTGTAGGATCAGGAATTGGTAAAGCAAAAGAAGTACCTGAAGCAATCCGTAAAGCGATTGAAGATGCTAAGAAGAATCTTATTAAGGTAAACATTGTTGGCACAACAATTCCTCACCAAGTAACTGGAAAATTCGGAGCAGGTAGCGTTTTCATGAAGCCAGCATCTGAGGGTACTGGAGTAATTGCAGGTGGACCAGCTCGTGCAGTAATCGAGTTAGCTGGAATCAAGGATATCTTAACGAAGTCTTTAGGTTCTAGTAATCCTTTAAACATCGTAAACGCGACAATTGAAGGATTAGCTCGTCTAAAGAAAGCAGAAGACGTTGCTAGACTACGCGGCAAATCCGTTGAGGAGATAATTGGATAGGAGGAAGCAGAATGGCTAACAAACTGCAAATCACCCTTAAGCGTAGTACTATCGGTAGACCTGAAGATCAGAAACTTACCGTTCGCACGCTAGGGCTTCGCAAAATACATCAAACAGTTGAGCAAGCAGATAACGCAGCAATTCGTGGGATGATCAATAAGGTGTCTCATTTAGTAGAAGTAAAAGAAATCAAAGGATAATAATCCTCATACAAGGAGGTGCGAGTATGAAATTGCATGAACTACAACCATCTGAAGGTTCTCGCCAAAAACGCAAGCGCGTTGGTCGTGGAACAGGTTCAGGAATGGGTAAAACAGCTACTCGTGGTCATAAAGGGCAAAACTCTCGTTCTGGTGGTGGGGTAAGACCTGGTTTTGAAGGTGGTCAAACTCCTTTAGCACGTCGTTTACCAAAACGCGGCTTTACGAACCCAAGCAGAAAAGAAATTGTTGCACTTGATGTTGCGATACTAAACCGTTTTGCAGACGGAACAGTTGTTACACCAGAATTCTTAAAAGAGCAAGGTGTAATTAAGAACATGAGAGACGGAGTTAAGTTCTTAGGAACTGGCGATATTACAGTAAAGGTTCAAGTGAAGGCACATGCATTCTCACAATCGGCTGCAGATAAAATAGCTTCTGCTGGCGGAACTACTGAGGTGATATAACATGCAAGGTGCACTAAGAAATATCTGGAAAATCGATGACTTGCGTTCAAAGATTATATTTACTTTATTGTTATTGCTCGTATTTCGTATTGGTAGTCACATTCCAGTACCGAATGTAGATGCAAATGCTCTTAAAGCAGCAGGTGAAGCAAATAATATTTTAGGCATGTTAAATACATTTTCTGGTGGTGCACTGGCAAACTTTTCAGTGTTCGCCATGAGTATAGCACCTTATATTACTGCTTCTATCATCGTTCAGCTATTGACTATGGATGTAATTCCTAAGTTTGCTGAATGGGCTCGCGAAGGTGATGCTGGTCGTAAAAAGCTTGCTCAAGTGACTCGTTATGGGACAGTTGTTCTAGGTTTAATTCAAGCGATTGGATTATCTGTAGGATTTAACAGAATGTACCCAGGACTTGTACAAGAACCAAGCTTTTCCACTTACGCACTAATCGCCATCACATTAACAGCAGGAACTGCATTCTTAATGTGGTTGGGAGAGCAAATTACAGAACACGGTATTGGCAATGGGATATCGGTTATAATTTTTGCAGGTATAGCGGCATCAATTCCTGGTGGAATTACAACGATTTATGCACAATTGTTCTATGATAAAACTCAAGCAGAACTGTTTGTCGGACTGCTTCAAGCATTAGCAATTTTAATTGGTGTCGTCATCATCATTGCTGGGGTTATATACATTCAGCAAGGGGTTAGAAAAATACCGGTACAATATGCTAAGAGAGTTGTTGGAAACCGTATGTACGGTGGACAAAAAACGCATATTCCAGTAAAAGTTAACGCTGCCGGTGTTATTCCAGTTATTTTTGCATCTTCACTCATGTTATTCCCTTCAACAGTTGCAAGCTTTTGGAGAGGAAACGTTGTAGCCGATTGGTTCTTAAGAAATTTTGATCCAAGAGCTGGTTTATATCTTTTCTTGTTTGTCATTCTAATCATTGGATTTACGTACTTCTATACGTTTGTACAAATTAATCCTATGAACATGGCTGAACAAATGAAGAAGAACAGTGGTTTTATCCCAGGCATTCGCCCAGGTAAGACAACAGCAATGTACATCACTCGCGTGATGAATCGTATTACGTTAGCGGGAGCTATTTTCTTAGCTGCTGTGTCAGTATTACCAGTATTATTTGGGTCCATTACTGGTCTTCAAATCTACTTTGGTGGTACCGCCTTACTAATCGTAATCGGTGTAGCCCTAGATACGATGAAACAAATCGAAAACCAACTCCTTATGCGCCACTATCAGGGCTTTATTAAAAAATAAAGGCTTACAGCCTTTATGGAGGGGGATCTTATGAATATTGTACTGATGGGCTTACCTGGAGCTGGAAAAGGAACACAAGCCGAGCGTATTGTTAAGGAGTTTCATATTCCTCATATCTCGACAGGCGATATGTTCCGTGCGGCAGTAAAGGAACAAACTCCATTAGGAGTAGAAGCGAAACGATACATGGATTCAGGCCAATTAGTACCTGATGAAGTAACGATCGGAATCGTTAAAGAAAGACTAAGCAAAGCAGACTGTGAAAATGGTTTCTTGCTAGATGGTTTTCCAAGAACGGTTCCGCAAGCTGAAGCTTTAGAGAAGACATTGAATGAACTTAGTAAAGACATTGACCATGTCGTTCATATCGATGTTGATAAAGCCAAGCTATTAGTGAGATTAACTGGCCGACGTATTTGCAAGCAATGCGGAGCGACGTTCCATGTAGAATTCAATCCACCAGCAGCGGACAATGTTTGTGACGCATGTGGCGGGGAACTATATCAACGTGCTGACGATAATGCTGAAACAGTGGGGACTCGCTTAGAGGTCAATATTGCGCAAAGCGCGCCATTACTTGCCTTCTATGAGCAAAGAGGACTACTGCGTAACATCGACGGAGATCGTGAAATCAATATCGTATTTGAAGAGCTAGCTACTATTTTACGGAGTAAACATATATGATCATCTGTAAGTCTGATAATGAACTTAACCTAATGCGTGAAGCTGGCAGAATCGTTGCCCTTACACATGAGGAATTAAGAAAAGCTGTAGAACCTGGTATCACGACAATGCAATTAGACCAAATTGCAGAAGCGACGATACGCAAACACGGAGCCGAACCTTCTTTTAAAGGCTATAGTGGTTTTCCAGCAAGCATTTGCGCTTCCATCAATGAAGAACTTGTCCATGGAATTCCAAGTAACCGTGCACTAAAGGACGGAGATATTATAAGTATCGATGTTGGTGCATATATTCACGGATTTCATGGAGACGCGGCTGTTACATTACCTGTTGGTCAAATTAGTAATGAAGCAAAGAATCTGCTAGAGGTTACGGAACAATCTTTATACGAAGGAATAAGCAAAGCTTTTATCAACAACAGACTGTCAGATATTTCACATGCTGTACAACAATATGTTGAAAAATTCGGTTATTCCATAGTACGAGAATATGTCGGTCACGGTATAGGTCGTAATATGCATGAAGATCCGCAAATACCTAATTTTGGACCACCGTCCAGAGGGCCAGTGCTCAAAAAGGGTATGGTTCTAGCAATTGAGCCAATGGTCAATGTAGGAACACATCATGTGAAGACTCTACTCGATAATTGGACAGTTGTAACACAGGATGGGAAATTATGTGCACACTTTGAGCACACGGTAGCAATTACCGAAAACGGTCCAGAAATCTTAACAAAGTTATAGGTGATGATATGAAAGAAGAAGAGGGTACGATTCCCCAAATCGGTCATATTGTGAAGGTAACCCATGGGAGAGAAGCGGGAAAATGCGCGGTGGTCATTGACGTATCTGGCCATAACTTAGTAAAATTAGCTGATGGGGACAAACGAAAGTTTGACTGTCCTAAAACTAAGAATGTACGACATATAACGATTGTAGATGACCAAGTCTGTAAAGAGGTTGTTGAATCTCTCCAAGAGACAGGTCGTGTTAGTAATTCCAAGCTTCGGTTTGTTATAAACAGGTATATTGAAAGTACTGCAACCGAAAGTGATTCAGAAGCCCCAAAGAAGGGAGTGTGATGCTTGTGGCCAAAGAAGATGTGATTGAGGTAGAAGGAACGGTCATTGAACCACTGCCAAACGCCATGTTTCGAGTAGAACTTGAAAATGGTCATAAAGTATTAGCTCACGTGTCTGGTAAAATCCGCATGCACTTTATACGCATTTTGCCCGGAGATAAAGTGACAGTCGAGTTATCACCATATGACTTAACTCGTGGGCGAATTACGTACCGCTTTAAATAAAGGGTTTCACAAGAAGGAGGATAAGCACATGAAGGTGAGACCGTCTGTCAAGCCAATTTGTGAAAAATGCAAAATTATTCGCCGTAAAGGAACTGTTATGGTAATTTGCGAAAATCCAAAGCATAAACAAAAACAAGGTTAATAAATAGGAATTCCGATTGGAGGTGTCGAATCGAATGGCTCGTATTGCCGGTGTGGACTTACCACGTGATAAAAGAGTAGAAATCGCTTTAACATATATCTTTGGTATTGGTAAAGCAACTTCTAGCAAATTATTAGCAGGTGCAAACATTAACCCAGATACTCGTGTTCGTGATTTAACTGAGGATGAAGTAAACAGACTTCGTGAAGTAATCAATGCACTTAAGGTAGAAGGAGATCTTCGCAGTGAGATTTCTAGAAACATTAAGCGCCTAATGGAAATTGGTTGCTATCGTGGCCTTCGTCATCGTAGAGGATTACCAGTACGTGGACAACGTTCTAAGACGAACGCAAGAACACGTAAGGGACCTCGTAAGACAGTAGCAGGTAAGAAGAAATAATAAAGGAGGGAAAGCATAGATGGCGAAAGTAAAACGTAAGACGGTTCGTACGAAACGCCGTGACCGTAAGAATATTGAAAGTGGCCAAGCGCATATCCGCTCCACTTTTAACAACACAATCGTATCTATTACTGACACTCAAGGTAACGTTATTTCATGGGCAAGTGCAGGCGGACTTGGTTTTAAAGGGTCTCGTAAAAGCACACCATTTGCTGCTCAAATGGCTGCAGAAACAGCAGCTAAGGCATCAATGGAGCATGGAATGAAGCAAGTTGAAGTGTACGTAAAAGGTCCTGGCGCAGGTCGTGAGGCAGCAATCCGCTCCCTACAAGCAGCTGGATTGGACGTTAGCTTAATTAAAGACTCAACTCCAATTCCACATAACGGTTGCCGTCCACCAAAACGCCGTCGCGTATAATCTGCTAACTCATAGCAGAAAATAGTATGTAAAAGAAATTTGGCAATAAAGGTATAATTTTTTGGGAGGTGTCAATACTAGAATGGCAAAATATACAGGTCCATCATGCCGTCAATGCCGTCGTGAAGGCTTAAAATTATTCTTAAAAGGCGATCGTTGTTACACTGATAAGTGTGCAGTAGACCGTCGCACATATGCACCTGGTCAACACGGGCAAGCTCGTAAGAAAATTTCTGAGTATGGCCTACAGTTGAGAGAAAAGCAAAAAGCTCGTCGTGTGTATGGTATCTTAGAAGGGCAATTCCGTAAATACTACCAAGAGGCTACACGTCGTAAGGGAGTAACTGGTGAAATCCTATTACAACTTCTTGAGACACGTTTAGATAACGTAGTGTACCGCTTAGGATTTGCGGGTTCTCGCGTAGAAGCAAGACAACTTGTAAAGCACGGTCACTTTTTAGTGAATGGAAAGAAAGTTGATATTCCATCGTACCAAGTATCTGTGGGAACAGCAATCGAAGTAGCTGCTAAATCTAAAGGTTCTGAGAAGTTCAAAGAACTTAAAGAGTCAGCTGCAGGTCGTCCTACAAAAGACTGGTTAGAAGTGAATGTAGACAATCTTTCAGGTCGAGTTGTTCGTATTCCATCTCGTGATGAAATCGATATCCCAGTTCAAGAACAAATGATCGTAGAGTTGTATTCACGTTAATAACAGCCCTCGATTACGGGACGCCCGAGATTGTTAAAGTTGTAGGGAGGGTTTGAGTGAATGATAGAAATTGAAAAGCCAAAAATAGAAATAAAAGAGTATAATGATAATGGTACTTATGGTATGTTCGTGGTAGAGCCGTTAGAACGCGGTTATGGTACAACTTTGGGAAACTCATTGCGCAGAATTCTACTATCATCTTTACCGGGAGCAGCTGTAAATGCAATTAAAATCCAAAACGTGTTACATGAGTTTTCTACCATTCCAGGTGTTTTAGAAGATACCACTGAGATAATCCTTAATCTAAAGAAGCTCGCAATTAAAATTCACTCAGATGAAGAAAAAACTCTAGTAATAGATGTAACTGAAGGAAAAGAGATTAAAGCAAGTGACATCCGTGTCGATAGTGACGTAGAAATTCTTAACCCGGATTTGCACATCGCAACAGTAGCTGAGGGATTCCCTTTCTACATGGAGATCATGGCAAACCGCGGCAGAGGTTACGTTTCTGCTGAAATGAATAAAAAGGAAGATCACTCTATCGGTGTGATTCCTATTGACTCTTTGTATTCACCAATCACAAGAGTAAATTATTCAGTAGACAACACAAGAGTAGGTCAAGTGACGAACTATGACAAACTAACTCTTGAGGTATGGACAGATGGTAGCTTGCGTCCAGAAGAAGCAGTAAGCCTAGGCGCTAAAATTCTAAACGAACACGTCTCCTTATTTGTTGGACTAACAGATGAAGCAAAAGACACAGAAATTATGGTCGAAAAAGAAGAAGACAAGAAAGAAAAAGTTCTAGAAATGACAATTGAAGAACTTGATCTATCCGTTCGCTCTTATAATTGCTTAAAGCGTGCAGGTATTAATTCTGTTCAAGAGCTGATTAACAAGTCAGAAGAGGACATGATGAAAGTGCGCAACTTAGGACGTAAATCTTTAGAAGAAGTACAAGAGAAATTAGAAGAACTAGGATTTGGCTTACGTAAAGAAGACTAATCCAGTGATATAAGGAACCCATTTTGCGTACAAAAGGAGGGGAAAGTAGTGGCTTATGCTAAATTAGGCAGAACAAGCTCCCAACGCAAAGCGTTATTCAGAGATCTTGTTACAAACTTAATTATACATGAACGTATAGAGACAACGGAAGCTAAGGCAAAGGAAGTCCGCTCAATCGCTGAGAAGATGATTACTTTAGCAAAACGTGGAGATCTACATGCTCGACGCCAAGTAGCTTCATTTGTGCGTGCTAGAGAAGCTGGTGGAGAGACTAGTCAAGATGCAATCCAAAAGCTATTCTCAGACATCGCATCTCGCTACGAAAACAGACAAGGTGGTTACACTCGTATTCTAAAGATTGGACCACGTCGCGGCGATGCTGCACCAATGGTATATTTAGAATTAGTTGAGTAATAACGAAAGGCACTTGGAATCCAAGATTCTAAATGCCTTTTTTTGTACTATCAAAAGTATATTTATTTAAATGTAGATAGTATAAGTGCAACTAAGGCATTCTCTTCGCTAAAGCTTGGCGAATGCCAAGTTTTCTTTATCTTCATCTTTATCTTTCTGTAGTGGGGGAGGGGAACCTCAAAGATGTTAAAGACTGCGTATATCCAAGCGCACCAGGTAGTGTTTTACTATGGAGAAGGTGTAACTTCAGCTATCGAGGATGTTTCATTGTCTATTGAAAAAGGAACCCATATCGTAATATTAGGTGCGAATGGCTCTGGCAAATCAACACTAGCAAGGCATTTCAATGCACTTCTAGCACCCAAATCTGGTAACATACAAGTTGGTGCATATGATACTAGTGTTCCAGAGCATATATGGTCGATTCGAAAAGCCGTAGGTATGGTATTTCAAAATCCAGAAAATCAAATTGTCGCTGCCACAGTGGAAGACGATATTGTATTTGGCATGGAGAATCTAGGACTATCGAGAGAAGTCATGCAAGCAAGGCTTGAGAAAGTGTTAGCGATGTTCGACCTAGAATCTTTGCGTAAGAAAGAGCCCTATCAATTATCAGGCGGTCAAAAACAACGAGTAGCGATTGCAGGGGTTATTGCCATGGAGCCAGATGTTATTATTTTTGACGAGGCAACGTCAATGCTAGATTACGAAGGTAGACGAGAAGTGCAATCATCAATCAAGACTTTATTACAAGAGCAAACAGCAACCGTGATTCGGATTACACATGATATGGAGGAAGCGGTTGATTGTGATAGAATTTATGTCATGCATCAAGGACGAGTTGTCCTGCAAGGAAGCCCTAGCGAAGTCTTTCAGTCGGATCATTCGATTGATTCTTATCACCTTGAGTTACCTTTTGCTATCCGAATGAATAAGGAATTGAACATGTTCGAAGATATGACACTGACCTTTGATGAATTGGTGATGCAATTATGCAAATAACATTTGAGCAAGTATCGTACACCTATGGAATCAAGACACCTTATGAGGAACAAGCGTTAAAGGAAGTGAGCTTTACGATTCCGCGGCAAAAGCTGGTAACAGTTCTTGGACACACGGGATCGGGCAAGACTACAGCTCTACAACTCATCAAAGGCCTAATCCACCCAACAAGCGGAAATGTTAATTATACAGAAGGTCAGCAATCTGTTCAAGCTACTTCCAAAAAACCAAATAAAATAGACAAACAAAAACTACATGACATGTGGACAAAGATAGGTTATGTGTTTCAATACCCGGAGCATCAGTTGTTCGAAGAAACTGTCGGGCAGGATATTGCGTACGGACCAAGAAATCTTAAATATAGCGAGACAGATATTCAGGAGATTGTTCAAAATGCGCTTCGCGAAGTAGAACTAGATGCCCAACGATTTGCCGATAGATCTCCTTTTGAACTTAGTGGTGGAGAAATGAGAAGAGTTGCCATAGCAGGCATCCTTGCTATGAATCCACGGTTAATGATTCTAGATGAACCAATGGCGGGGTTAGATCCGCTTAGCAAAAGAAATCTATTAGCACGCTTGTATACCCTTCATAAACAGAATCAGTGGACGACTGTATGCGTTTCCCATCATATTGATGAACTATGGCAATATACAGACTTATTCCTAATCTTTCATAATAAACAAGTAGTTTTTCAAGGAACCAAGGAACGTCTACTGGCAGAATGGCAGCAGGGGAATACGCTGATAGAACCTCCGATGCTAGTAAAGCTTGCTATGGAACTAATCCGTAAAGGCAAGATAACAACTGCCTTATCAGAATTACACAACGTATTAGAATCGGAATCGAAGTTTGCTGATTTTTTGCGAACGGAATTGACATTGACCAAGGAGTAATCGATGATAAATCAAATCTTAATTGGACAATATGTTTCTATTGACTCTTTCTTACATCGCTTAGATCCGCGCTCGAAATTAATCAGTGTATTTCTGTTAATGATGATTGTGTTTGGCGCATATCATTGGTCGATGTATGCTGGTATCGGCCTTTTAAGTGTAATTATATATGGAGTATCGGGCATTCAGGCACGCCATTTGTACCAGGGGATGCGACCGATTCTATGGTTCGTTTACTTGACATTCTTTCTACACATTTTCATTAACAAAGAAGGAGCATTGCTGTGGCAATATAGCTTTCTGGCAGTTTACTCAGAAGGTGTGATAACAGGCGCCATAGTATCCTACCGTCTATTTCTGTTGATGTACTTCTCTACGCTCCTTACATTAACAACATCTCCGATAGAACTCACAGAGGGCATAGAAAGCTTAATGAAACCGTTAAAGCGGGTATTGCCAGTCCATGAAATTGCCCTTATGCTGACGATTTCGATTCGGTTTATTCCGACACTACTGCGAGAGACAGATAAACTAATCAAAGCTCAAACAGCACGTGGTGGATCGTTTATGCGAGGCAGTGTATTGGAACGGGTGAAGCATTTTGTGCCCCTACTGATTCCTCTCCTAATTATGAGTTTTAAACGGGCCGAAGACTTGGCTACTGCTATGGAGGCAAGAGGGTATCGTGGAGGGGACGGTAGATCAAAATACCGTCAGCTTATGTTTTCGTGGCGAGACTATCTAACGTTAGGAATGTTACTAATACTAACAAGCTTGATTATCATGCAGCTTCTTACTGGACAAGGTAAATAGACCTAAAGGGGTATGGTTGATGACGAGGTATAAAATTGTATTTGGTTATGATGGGTCTAATTTCTTAGGCTATCAAGTACAACCGAAGGGCAGAACGGTCCAACAAGAGTTAGACATAGCTTTGTCAAAAGTGTTTCAAAGTCCGATTCGCACGACGGCTTCCGGGAGAACGGACCGGGGAGTGCACGCAATGCATCAAGTGGCGCACTTTGATATTGAGACTTCCATACCCACATATAAACTGGCAAAAGTCATCAATGCTTTCCTTCCTAGTGATATTGTAGTATATCAAGCTCGGAAGGTGAAGGATACGTTTCATGCTCGTTACGATGTAATAGAAAAGACGTACTGCTATGTCATTGATAACAGGCCATATCCAGATGTTTTGCAGAGACGATATGCATTTCACATCGAGAAAACATTAGACATATCGACTATGAAAGAAGCCGCCATATATTTGTTAGGGGAGCATGATTTTACAGCATTCTGCTCGCAAAAGACGGATGTACAGGATAAGGTTCGTACGATCTATGGAATAGAAATCAAGAAAAGAAAACAGCAAATTAAAATCTATGTCACCGGGAATGGATTTCTGTATAACATGGTGAGAATCATAGCCGGAGCATTGATAGAAGTCGGCAAGGGTAACTTACTACCGATTCAAATCAAAGAGATACTCGAAACGAAGGATCGAACAAAGGGTACAATCACTGCCCCACCGCATGGTTTAAGCCTGTGGAGTGTCAAACACAAAAAACAGTAGAAAAAAACGCACGGATGCGTTGCAAAGTATTGACATTGAAATTTTGACGGGGTATAATGTTAAACGGTATTCTAAATTCCCAAGCCCCGGCGTTTAGAAGAGCCATTGTAAGAAATGAACAACTAAAAATTAACCCATATACGGGAACAGATAAAAATTTGTAAGGAGGGAACTTTTCCTATGCGTACGACATTTATGGCAAAACCAGGTAGCGTGCAACGTGACTGGTATGTAATTGATGCCGAAGGTAAGACTTTAGGACGTCTTGCTACTGAAGCAGCATCACTATTAAGAGGAAAACATAAACCTGAATTTACTCCACATATAGATACTGGTGATTTCGTTATCGTCATTAACTGTGCGAAGGTTGTATTAACAGGTAAGAAACTTGAGCAAAAGAACTACTATCGTCACTCTTTATATCCAGGTGGTCTTAAGACTACAAAAGCAAAAGACATGCTTAAGACAAAACCAGAGCTAATGGTATTCCAAGCGATTAAGGGCATGGTTCCTCACACAAAGCTTGGCGCAGCTCAAATGAAGAAATTACGCGTGTATGCTGGTGCAGAACACGAACAACAAGCACAACAACCTAAAACATGGGAACTTAATTCGTAAGGGAGGTTAGCACTTTGGCTACTGTACAATATTATGGAACTGGAAGACGTAAAAATGCCGTTGCACGTGTACGTTTAGTACCTGGCGATGGACAGATGATTATCAATAAAAGAGAAATTAACGATTACTTCGATCTAGAGACGCTAAAGCTAATTGCTAAGCAACCTCTAGTGCTTACTGAAACATTAGGAAGCTACAACGTTTTAGTAAACGTTCATGGTGGTGGCTTCTCAGGTCAAGCTGGCGCAATCCGTCACGGAATTTCAAGAGCGCTTTTACAAGCAGACCCTGAACTACGTGTAACACTTAAGCGTGCAGGATTCTTAACTCGTGACCCTCGTATGACTGAGCGTAAGAAATACGGTCTTAAAAAAGCTCGTCGTGCACCACAATTCTCAAAGCGTTAATATTACAAACAAATCCCCGGACCACTTGGTCTGGGGATTTTTATTTGCGTATGTCCGTATCATTTAGGTAGAAAGCGCATATACTCATTTCCGATTTCTGAAGTTAGCTGTTGATAAACAGGGGATAATAGTTTCTTCCACTCAGCCTTATCCGTGGCAGTTAAATAATGAACTCGTAAACGTTGTGTGCGCGTTAGATTCTCTAATTGCTCTTCATTGATTCGTTTCGCATTTACTCTAATCCACTGTGTTGTTTCTTTCATTGCTTCCTCTAATAATATCTGTATATCATCGGGTATAGCATTCCAGAACTCCTGATTCGTAATCACGGCATAACCAAGGTAGCCATGGTCACTGACAGTCAAATAATCCTGGACCTCATAAAAACGCTTCGTATAAATATTCGAAAGAGTATTCTCTTGCCCGTCTGTCATATCTTGTTCGAGAAAGCTATAGACATCTGAGAATCTAGTCACAACAGGAGTAGCACCGAATAACTCAAACTGTTTTTTTAATATATTGCTATCCATAATACGAAAGCTAAGCCCTTGGATATCGTTCAGCTTGTGGATTGGCCGTTTTTTCGTAGTCAATTGCTTAAATCCGTTATCCCACATTGTGAGACCAATCAAACCGTGTGGTTCTAGTAATGAAAACAACTTCAGGCCTAATTCACCTTCCATAGCTTGTTTGACAGCTTCCTCATCGCGGAAAGCATACGGCAAGTCGAATACTTGCCATTCAGGAATGAGATATGTCATCTTTGAAGTTGCTGGCGCAATCATTTGTACTTGGTTTTGCTGTAAGGCAGCGATTGCTGCATCGTCATCATACAGTTGTGCGTTGGGGAAAATCTGTACCTCTACACGACCATTGGTTTTAGATTCTGCTAATCGTTTGAACTTGTTGGCTGCCAAGCCCTTAGGTGTATTCTCAGCAACTACGTGGGAAAATTTAATGACAATCTTATCTTCTGGACCTACTTGCTCGAAGTCTACACCAACAACTTTTTTCCCCGAAAATAGATTGCCAGGATTCGGTGGTATCGAGCAACCTGCAAGTAACACTATGCATACTAAGATAAGCACACTGGATATGACCCAATGAAAGGAATTTCCTTGCCAAACACGATGAATATGTCGAAAGCTTTTGAGAATCATAGGATCACTCCTCTAATTTTAACGGATGGGCCGATATCGATTGACAGGCCTACCAACGCTTCCGTATTGGACCTCGAGTTTAACTTTATTAACGGTTTCTAGAAATTCTAGATATCTTCTAGCAGTGACTCGTGCGAGCCCTATACCCTCTGCGACTTCTTCTGCTGACTTTCCGTCCGTCTGCTTTAATAGGTAAAGGACGATTTGTCTAAGCGTCAACTCATTTAAACCCTTTGGTAAATCCTTCATATCCTCGAAACTAGTGGTGGATAAGGTAGAAGTAACTTCCTTCGTTGCAGGATTTCCTAGACGGTCAATCTCTTCTTGGGAAAAATATTCTTGACCACCAAGACAATCGTTCATTTGTGTATAGATGTCGAGTGCTTGTTTTAAGCGCTCGTATTTGAATGGTTTAACAATGTAATCTACAGCACCGTAACGGAAAGCCTCTTTTATGGTATAAGAATCCCTTGCGGCGGTTATTAAGATAACATCAGATGGTATCTCTAGCCGACGAAGTTCCTTGAGAATTGTTAAACCATCCATGTCCGGCAGATAAATATCTAACATAATGATTTGCGGTTTTAAATGAACCGCAGCATCGATAGCATCAGTACCAGTGCTAGCTGTCCCAACAATGTCGAAACAATTCGCGCGATCAATAAATTGCTTATGAATCTCCATTACCATAGGATCATCTTCTACGATCAACATACGTAAATTCAATGCCTTCTCCTCCTATACCCGATTAATTGGGATGGTTACATAAAACGTACTACCAATATCTACTTCAGATTCAAAATCTATCGTACCATCTGCCGCCTTTATATACTCTTGCACAAGTGCGAGTCCAATTCCATGGTTTTTCTGTGTTTTGGTTGTGAAGCCTTGATTAAATACGCTAGAACGTATCTTTTCAGGAATCCCGCAGCCATTATCTCGGACCACAATATGAATCGTATTTTGTTTATCTTTGATATATAAATAGATATTTCTCTGTCCGATGGGGTTTTTCAGGACTGCGTCCATGGCGTTCTCAACTAAGTTACCGATAATAATAACAAAGACACTTGGGCTTACATGTTTAGGAAGAACCTTTAAAGTACTCTCGGGATCAATCATTAGATTGATGCCGAGCTCTTTTCCGCGGCTATGCTTTCCTAATAGAAGACCAGAAATACTATAATCGGAAAAGTTCTTCGTGAAAAAGCCTGTTAACACTTGTTGCTCTTCTGTAATTGAAAAGATGTAATCTATAGCGTTGCTATATTGTTGTAATTGCAAAAGGCCTGCAATCGTGTGCATTTTATTCATATGCTCATGATTCTGCGCTCGCAGAGCTTCAATGAATTTTTTAACCCCTGTTAGTTCTTCAGCGAGCAAATAGATATCCGATTGGTCCTGGAAGGTCGTAACAGAACCCAAAATTTTAGATTTAACAATAATAGGTACGCAGCTCGAAATGTATAATTTGTTTCGAATAAAGAGATTGCGATTGAATTCAGGTTCTCCTGTATCCATCACCTTTAAGGCTAGGTTAGTAGGTATAATATTATCAATGTGTAGTGAATCTAGTATATCACATTTGTTATATCCTAAAAGTCTGCGTGCATGGTTGTTAAAAACTGTCACATATCCGTCGCGATTCACGGCAATAATACCTTCCTTAATAGAATGGAATACTGCACTTCTTTCCTCTAACTTATGGGCAATCTCTAGCGGTTCCATGTTAAATAGTTGATTCTTAATGTGGTTTGCTAGAAACCAAGAACCGACAAATCCCAAGACGAGGGCGGCTAGTAAGGCGAAATAAATGTGCGCCTTGTATTTCGTCACAAGGGCTCCGTAGGTAGGTGTAAGGACACCAGCAACCACGACTCCCAATTGATTGGATTCATCCATAATTGGTACAAAAGCTCGAATCGAAGGTCCTAATACACCTTGAGCTTGTGATACATATTCGAACTCAGCAAAAGCTGGACCCTCATCTCCTCCGGAAAATACAGTTCCAATGCGGTCTTCTAAGGGGCTTGAGAAGCGAATACGATTCATATCGAGCACGACAATATAATCAATATTTGTTGCGAGACGTACACGTTCTGCGATTGGTTGAATGTGTTTCCAACCGTCTGGCTTTGTAATATTTTCTTTCAAATCATCCATTTGAGCGACGGTTTTTGCAATAGCTCTTACCCGTTCACCTAATTCATCTTCTACAGAAGTGTGAACATTCTCAATGAGTAGGGCGGCGCCTAATGAAATCGAAACGAAAACAAGGCCAAACACAAGTAAAGTAATCTTTGTCCGAATCGTTAAATTTTTTGTGAAAAAATCCATAGTTTCACGTCTTTCTGCGGTAAAAATGCATATTTATAGTAAATATACATACTATTATAGCGCAAAATTCATTTTGCGGCACAAGCTATATAAATGGAGTGATGGAATGGAACGATTGCGAAGAAAGGTAAAAGGACTCTTTATATACTCACTAGTGTTTATCTTAGTGTATGTAATGCTTCCAGGTTTTCAAGAAACGAAGGAGACCCTTGGTCTGCCTTTATCGGGAAAAGTGATTGCGATTGACGCCGGTCACGGAGGTCCTGATGGTGGTGCCATTTCCCAATCCGGTATTATAGAAAAGGACATTACGTTAGAAATCGCTCAAAAGGTAAGAGACTATTTACAACAAGCAGGCGCTGCTGTGATTATGACAAGAGAAGGCGACTATGACCTAGCAAAGGAAAATACGAAGGGCTTAAGTCGCAGAAAAGTAGAAGATTTACGTACTAGGGTAAAGATGATTAACGAGTCAAAAGCAGAGTTGTTAGTAAGCGTGCATCTAAATTCAATTCCTTCTGAAAGATGGTCAGGTGCACAGTCTTTTTATCCGATAGGCAGTGAGAAAAGCAAGTTGTTGGCAGAGAGAATTCAGGGCTACTTAATAGAAGTAACTGGAAAAACGGAGCGTGTACCGCTGCCGGATAAAAGAATATACTTAATCCGCGAAGTGAAGGTACCTGCAGTCGTCATCGAAGTTGGTTTTCTCTCCAATCCAGAAGAAGCGCAATTGATGACAACGCAAGATTATCAGACGCGTCTGGCGCACAGTATTTATTTAGGAATTATTGAATATATAGCCGAGCAACCACAATAATGTGTTTTACAGCTTGCGAACTTCATAGTATAATGGCTTCTTACAAGACTTAGGAATGCGTAAGGGGCGAGCTGTATGTTTATTTTTACAAGACAAAAGTTTAGTACAGTGGAAATGTTAGATTCGAACACGCTTAAAGCTGTCACGGCGATGAATGACACACGTCATGAAATGATTATGGAAGTGTTTATAACTTATCCAGAAATGACGATACAAGATATAAAGGCGCAGATGCTAAGAAAACCTGAGAAGGAATGCGAACCTGCCTTAGGAAATTTGCAGAAAATCATTGGTCTTACAATCGGGGAGGGACTGACGAAAAGCATCCGCGAGAAGATTGGTGACCAAAACGGCTGTACTCATCTGACGGATATGCTACTTGAATCAGCAAAAGCAGCAATTCAAGCACAATTCACGTTAAAATATCAGCACTTATCTGAGGAGCATCGCAAGCAAGAAGTGCAGAAGGTACTTAAAGATAATTGTGTATTATTTGCAGAACAAAAAATATAACGTTTAAATAAGAATACATGAATCAAGAATACATGAATCATGAATACTTAATGAAAAACCTTACATAAAATATCAAAGATAGAAAAGAACTGACACCATATAGGGTCAGTTCTTTTCTATCTTTATTACATCACGACAGAAGCAGATTGTTCACCGCCACTCCCTGCGCCACCTTCGCCACCGCCGCCTTCTTCTTCTCCGCCGCCACCGCCAGCGTCTTCTTTAATTTGTATTTCTAACTCTTCTTTTTGGATTTTACGAAGCATTTCCATAAGCTCTAATCGAGCGGCTGGTGTAAGAAAGGCTTCTTTTGCTGCCTCTTGCATTTGCTTTCGCATCGCAGAACCTTTTAACTGTTCCGTTAACATCTTTTGAAAGTCAGGCTCACTAAATACCTGAATCATGAGTTCGCGATAATCTGGGTCGAGCATTAGATTTTTGAGTAATTCTTTGTGCTGCTCTTGAACATTTTTGGCGAAATCAGCTGCAAACTTTGGGTCTTTTAATGCACTTTCTAACACTTTGCGGTTTTTCGGATCTAGTATGGATTCTGCGACAGCAGATTTTACATCGGCATCTTCGATAATGATTTCTTTTTTAATTTCAGGGTCTTTAAGCAAGTTCTTGATTGCTTCTCTACCCTCTTTCGAACCTAAGGAATCAACTACCATTTGTTTTGTATCTTGGTAATTTTGCTTACTATCCTCTGGTCGCTGGGCGGGGCTACATCCATATAGAAACACAGTGATTATAGAAAGGGCTAAGCCGATTTTCATGGATTTTGTTTTTTTATGATTCATCATTTATATTCCTCCTGTTATCGTCACCTATTTTTAGTATGAGTGGAGGAAGTTTAATTATACGGATAAAGATATTGGAAAAGTAAAATCTATATATAGGAAACTTGGAAAAAGACAATGATAAAGAGGACTACTAGGAGGTTATATTGTGGATGAGCGCAAATCTTTAGTGGAGAGCGTTTTAAAAGGGGCTGAAAGGATGCCGTTGAATCAAGAACGTAAGCTCTTTTTAGGATATGAGAGGTCAGACGTTATCATATCGTATGATCGAGCATCCTTACACAGCAAAGAAACGTTAAAGGAGGTAGAAAACATAATAGGACAAAAACGAAATTTAAAATTGATTTGCAATGGCACCAATTCTCCAGAATTAAACATGAAATATATTCAATTAGCCAGTCGACATCAGCAATCCTTCAGTATTGTAACCGATGAAGAATTTGAAGGTGACGTTGGGCTCGTAATTATTCAATCTTCTTCTTTGCAGTAGCATTTTCGATGAGTTGTGTGACGGTGACGATTTTATATCCTTTTTCTCGCAAGCCATCAATAATTCTAGGTAGCGCATCAATAGTTTGAAGTGCAGAATCACTAGCGTGTAGAAGTATAATATCTCCGGGATGAACTTTGGATAGTACATTTTCAACAATTTTATCAGGACCAGGGCGCATCCAGTCCTTAGAATCTGTATCCCACTGAATGACAGAATACCCCATATCTGCTGCGACTTTTAGAGTCCTTTTGTTGAAATCGCCGTTTGGAGTACGGATTAAAGTCGGTTCTTTCCCGGTCAGTTCCAGTAAGGTTTGGTGTGCTAATAGCATTTGTTCTTTTATGTACTCATCATCGTACTTACTATAGTTCACGTGTTTCCAACCGTGGCTGGCAATCTCAATGCCCATCTGATCCATTCTACGTACCAAATCAGCATTATCTCGTGCCCATGGACCAGATAAGAAGAACGTCACAGCTTTTGCGTTTTTTTGTTCTAAAATATTAAGAATCGGTTCGGGTGCTTTACGTCCCCAGCTAATATCAAAGGTTAAAGCAACCATCTTCTGCTCTGTATTGACTTTATAGATAGCGGAAGGATTTGATGTAGAGAATACAGAGATATAATTTCGCTCTATATAGATGAGACCAACAGCGAATAATAACAAAAACACGAAAGAACCATAACGAAGTAAAGCTTTACGATTTAAAATAAATAATCGCATCAAACGACCCCCTAATTTGTTGAGTTGTTGTTTATCAATTTGAATTTCTTATATAGAATAATGAGACATACTTAATACTTATGCACAGAATTTCATACCGATAACTTATTCAGATAAATAACACGCATCAAGTTGAAACTTTCTGAATAGCGATTATAATAGATGTACAAAAGTGCGGAGGGGAAACATGTATCGAATATTATCGCTAATCAAAGAAAACCGAAACTACATATATCTAGCGGGTATTATTTTTATTGTTGGTAATGGATTGGGAGTAGTATTTGTCGATCAGTTTTATGGACTAATAGAAGAAGCGTTAGGAACAATCAAAGATTTAGGGGAGAAAATTGCCGAAAACGGCCATCCATTCTATGCAACTTGGGTAATTTTCTTAAACAATATAAGGTCAGCTTTTATGTTTATATTATTAGGATCAATAGTAGCGATACCTACAATCTTTGGTCTCTTTATCAATGGAGTGCTTATTGGTGTTGTGCTTAGTATGATTGGCGAGGCAGGGGTATCCCCTATTATGCTGTTAATCTTCGGCGTCATGCCTCACGGTATATTTGAGATACCAGCAATCTTGATTGCAGGTGGCTTTGGCATAAAACTCGGAACCGTTTGGATTAAACCATTGCCCGGCCTTACAAGGTGGCAGAGCTATACGGCGGTTTTCCGCGAGTCGATGTATGTTTTTGTTTTTATCACAGTGCTTTTAGTTGTTGCAGGTTTGGTAGAGGGGCTTATTACGCCGGTTTTGCTGAATTATTTTGTCGGTGAGATTGGGTTGTTTCAATAATATTACTATAAAGGGGTTTTATTAAATGGGGCAGGATAGGAAATTCAATGATAGTAAGGCACATAAGCTCACGACGGAAGAAAGGAAGCATTTAATCGAACCTGATAGAATTTTGCAGCTTGCCGGCTTAAAAGCAGGAGCTTCGGTTCTAGACCTCGGTGCGGGTCCTGGTTTCTTTGCAATCCCAGCAGCAGAGATTGTCGGAAGTAGTGGACAAGTTCTAGCGGTAGACATTTCGGATAAGATGATAAGTATGCTACAAGACGAAATTGCGAGTAAAGGAATTTCTAATATACAAGTACTCCAACAAGATATTCAAGAAGAACAGAATCAAGGGAAAGAGTTTGACTTTATTATCGCATCTTTGGTTGCCCATGAAGTAGAAGACATTCCGAGCTTTCTATCTAATTGGATGAAAAGCCTAAAGACAGGCGGTAAAATCTTTATATTAGAATGGCAGAAGAAAGAAATGTCGTACGGGCCGCCAATCAACCATCGATTAGATCCGCAGTACCTTCAATCAGTGTTCAATGAACAAAGAATCCATGCAGTGCAGCTACACGAATGGAAAGATTACTTCTACTATGTAGTAGCTACTAAAAATTAGTTATTAACCAAATAGTAATAAACGAAATTAGCTAAAGCTAAAGCCAATGCCAAAGCCAAAGCTAAAACCAAAGCCAAAGCTAAAACCAAAGCCAAAGCTAAAACCAAAGCTAAAACCAAAGCTAAAACCAAAAAAGCTATGGAAACAACAACTATAAAACTGAATAGCTAATATAAAAACACAATATCGAATGATAACAAAAAAACGATTATACACAAGAATAATAGAGACAAGCAGTTTTCTTATCGCGACAAGCTGGGATTTGTTTTAAATTCGTAATTGAAGCGATTCTCGATTCGTGGTAAGATACTATTTGTCGCTCCGAAACGAGCACAAACAACACATCATACAACAGACACAAGCTTCGGCTTGCAACATGGTGAGGCAATTTCGAAAGAATCGCCCTACACAAATTCAAAAAAAGATTTCGAACAGAACTCAAAAAAAGAATTTGAAAAAACATGTTGACACAACAAACTGGCTGTGATATGATATGAAAGTCGCTAAAAACAAGGCGATGACACAAACGAAACAAACAAGCGTGGGTTGAAGCAAAAACAATCCATCAAAAAGTTCCTTGAAAACTGTATAGTGCAATCATAACAACGTCAATTCTCGCATTCGAAAGAATGCAGACTGTGCAGGACAGGAAACCTGCTATGTTGATAGAACAGACAAACTATTCACAAG